>SKMM01000140.1 GCA_007121055.1 Paracoccaceae bacterium
GCTTGTCCAGCCCCACCCGGATCGCGCGCCAGCCCATCGCCGGGTTGGGCTCGTCCTGCGGCTTCATGTAGGGCAGCACCTTGTCCGAGCCGATGTCCAGCGTCCGGAACGCCACCCGCCGGCCCTTTGCCGCCTCCAGCACCCGGGCATAGATCGCCGCCAGCTCGCCGCGCTTGGGCATCTTGTTGCGCAGCAGGAACTGCAGCTCGGTGCGGAACAGCCCCACACCCTCGGCGCCGGAGCCTTCCAGCGAGGGCAGATCCGCCATCAGGCCTGCGTTCATGTGCAGCGCGATCACGCTGCCGCAGCGGGTGCGCGCGGGCTTGTCACGCAAGCTGGCATAGCGTTCCTGCGCCTTGGCCTGCATTGCTATCTTGTCGCGGAAGGCGGTGACGATGCTCTCCTCGGGGCGCAGATGGACGCTGGCTTCGGTGCCGTCCACCAGGATCGGGTCGCCGTTCAGCGCCTCGTCGGTGATCCGCGTGGCGTTGATCACCAGCGGGATCGCCAGCGCGCGGGCCACCACCGCGGCATGGCTGCCGACCGAGCCCTCCTCGAGCACCACCGCCCGCAGCCGCCGGCCATAGTCCAGCAATTCCGCCGGCCCGATGTTGCGTGCCACCAGCACCGGGCGGTCGGGCATGGTGGCCCCGGTGTCCCGCCCCTGACCGGTCAGGATGCGCAGCAGCCGGTTCGACAGATCGTCCAGGTCGTGCAGCCGCTCGCGCAGGTAGGGGTCGGGCACCTGCTCCAGCCGGGCCCGGGCCGAGGATTGCTCCTTCTCCACCGCCGCTTCGGCGGACAGCCCGCGCGAGATGTCCTCCTCCATCCGCCGCAGCCAGCCGCGGGAATGGGCGAACATCCGATAGGCATGCAGCACCTCGGCCTGTTCCTTGCCGACATCGGTGGCCATGGACAGCATCTCGTCCACCGCCCCGCGCAGCCGCTCCACCGCGGCGCGCAGCCGCGCGGCCTCGGCCTCGGGGTCGTCGGCCACCGGGTTGGTGATCACGACCCGCGGCTCGTGCAGCCATACCCGGCCCTCGGCCGCCCCCTCCTGGCCCGAGACGCCGCGGATGGTCACCGGCTGCTGGTGCGGCCGGCGCAGCGCGGCGCCCTCGCCGACGAAGGCCCCCAGTTCCGCCATCTCGGCCAGCACCATGGCGACGACTTCCAGCGCATAGGTCTCGTCTTCGGAAAACTCCCGCGCCTGCCGCGACTGAACCACAAGCACGCCCAGCCGCTGCCCCAGCCGCTGGATCGGCACGCCCAGGAACGAGCTGAACACCTCCTCGCCGGTCTCGGGCATGTAGCGAAACCCGGGCTCGGCCGGCGCATTGCCGGTGTTCAGCGGCCGGCCCCCGCGCGCGACCCGCCCCACCAGCCCCTCGCCCAGCCGCAGCCGGGTCTGGTGCACCGCCTCGGCGTTCAGCCCTTCGGTCGCGCACAGCTCCAGCGTGCCCGCGTCGCGGAACAGATAGACCGAGCACACCTCGGTGCGCATCGACTCCGCGATCAGCCGGACGATGCGGTCCAGCCGCGCCTGGCCGTCATTGCCATCCGCCCCGGCCAGCACCTCGCGCAGCCGGCGCAGAAGCTTGCGGCTCTCGGTTTCCAGTCGATCGGGCATGGCCCGTGCGCGCCCCCCCGGGAAACGGGTCCTTACCCCGCCGCGTGCAACTCGAAGGCATCATGGAGCGCCTGCACCGCGAGTTCCATGTATTTCCGGTCGATCAGCACGGAAATCTTGATCTCGGACGTGGTGATGACCTTGATGTTGATCCCCTCGTCGGCAAGCGTGCGGAACATCCGCGACGCGACGCCGGCCTGGCTGCGCATCCCGATGCCGACGATCGAGACCTTGGCGACCTCGGTGTCCGCCACCAGATCGTCGAAGGAGATCGCGCCCGCCTCCTGGGCCGCCCGCATCGCGCGTTCGGCCCGCGGCACCTGGTCCACGGGGCAGGAGAACGTCATGTCCGTGCGCCCCTCCTCCGAGATGTTCTGCACGATCATGTCCACGTTGACATGCGCCTCGGCGAGCGGGCCGAAGATCGCCGCGGCGATGCCGGGGCGGTCCTGCACGCCCAGAAGCGTCATCTTCGCCTCGTCGCGGGAATGCGCGACGCCGGCCACGACCCTGGTTTCCATGAGTTCCTCCTCGGCGCAGACGATGGTGCCGGATGTCTCGTCGGTGGGCTCGAAGGACGACAGCACCCGCAGGGGAACCCCGTAGCGCATCGCCAGTTCCACGGACCTGGTCTGCAGCACCTTGGCCCCGAGGCTCGCCAGCTCCAGCATCTCTTCGAAGGCGATGCGATCGAGCTTGCGCGCCCGGCGCGAGATGCGCGGATCGGTGGTGTAGACGCCATCCACATCGGTGTAGATGTCGCATCGGATGGCGCCGAAGGCTGCGGCGAAGGCCACGGCGCTGGTGTCCGAGCCGCCGCGCCCCAGCGTGGTGATCCGCCCCTCGGGACTGATCCCCTGGAAGCCCGCGATCACGGCGACCTTCATGCCCTCGTCGAATTTCTGGTCGATGTTGGCGCGGGGGATCTCCAGGATCCGCGCCGCCCCATGGGCCGAGTTGGTGCGCAGCGGCACCTGCCAGCCCTGCCAGCTGCGGGCGGGGATCTCCATCTGCTGCAGCGTCAGTGCCATCAGGCCCGCGGTTACGTTCTCGCCCGAGGAGACCACCGCATCGTATTCCCGCGCGTCGTAGAAGGGCGCGATGCCCGACACCCAGCCCACCAGTTCGTTGGTGCGCCCCGCCATGGCCGAGACAACGACGATGACACGGTGGCCGCGGGCGACCTCCTCGGCGACCTTGCCGGCGGCGGCACGGATGCGCGCGGGGTCCGCGACCGAGGTGCCGCCGAATTTCATCACCAGAAGCGACATGCGCCGCGCCCTCCTGTCCCGCCCGGCGCCTTAC
>SKMM01000380.1 GCA_007121055.1 Paracoccaceae bacterium
CGCGACGCCCCCGGGGTGCGCGGGCAAGGGGGTGGCCTCGGGCGTTGGGCTGGGGTGATGTGAAGGAGTGCCGGGGAGGCGGTTGACGGGCACGTCTGCCCGTCAACGCGCCATGTCCATGGTTTGTGTGAGTCACGCCCGCGTCAAGGACGCCTTCGGCGCCGCCTGCGGCGGTGGCCCTGCGGGCCGTCCTTGACCAGGGCGCGGCTCACTCCTGCGGGCTCAGAGGGGGCCGGTGAAGAGGGGGCCGCCGGGGCCGAGGGCGACGCCAGGGCGGAGGTGGCGGAAGGGGAGGGCTGTGAGGTCGGCGGTGACCGGCCCGGGGGCGAGAACCGAGAGGATCTCGCGCGCGATGGGGGCGAAGGCGGCGCGGAAGTGCACCGAGCTCTTGACCACCACGAGGCGCTGTGCGGCGGGGTCGAGGCCGGTGTGGGTGATGACGGCAAGGTCGGCCACCTGCGCCTTGCGGCTGGTGACGATGACCCGCACGCCGCCGGTGCGCAGCACGGCGGTGGGGCCGAATTTCAGCTGGTTGCCCTTCTGCATCGGCCCCGTGGCGATGGTGAAGCCGTCGGTCAGCGCCTCGACCGTGAAGCGGGCGCGCACCGGGGCGATGTCCGGCAGGCCGCTGCCGCCGCCGAGCGCCAGGTCGAGTTCGGCGCCGAGGCCTGCAGCATGGGCGGCGGCGGCGGCCTCGGGGTCCTTGATGATGGCCACGAGGGCGCCTTGGGCGTCGGCGTCGATCAGCGCCTGCAGGACGCCGGTGGTGTCGGCCTCGCCGCCGCCGCCGGGGTTGTCCTGCGTGTCGGCCAGCACAACCGGGCCCTTGCCGTCCTCGGGCTGGGCCATGGCGTGGGCGATGGCGTCCTCGGGCGACCAGAGCGTGCCCGCATAGTCGGGCAGGCGGGCCTCGATGAGGCTGTCGAGGGTGGAAAAGACCTCCTCGACCCGGGCCGCGTCGGGGCCAAAGACCGCCAGTGACGGGCCGGCCTCGGCGATGTCGGCCAGCGGAAAGCCGGGGGCGAAGGAGACCGTGACGTCGCCTGCGGCGGCGAGGCGGTCGATCTCGGCCAGGATCTCGGCGCCCGGGGCCACCAGCGTGCATTGCCAGTTGATCGCCAGCAGGCAGTCGTATTGGCGGAACCGGCGGGCGAAGGGGCGGCCGTGCGCGATGCGGGCGGCAAGCCCCCGCAGCGCCCGGGCGCCGGTGGCACGCATGTCGGTGTGGGGGTAGTGGCGGTAGGCGTCGATCAGGTCGGCCCCCGCCACCATGGCCCGGGTGACATTGGCGTGCAGGTCGATGGAGACCGCCAGTGGCAGGTCCCCGATGCGCTCGCGCACCGCGGCGATCAGGGCGCCCTCGGCGTCCTCGTGGCTGTCGGTGACCGCGGCGCCGTGGAGGTCGAGGTAGACGCCGTCGAGCGGACCGTCGGCCAGCACGGCGTCCAGCTCCTCGAGCAGCATGGCGCGGATGCGGGTGAAGGCATCATCGGTGACGCGGTTCGCGGGCGTGGCCATGCACCAGGACAGAGGCACGGGTTGGAGGCCAGCGGCCTGCGCCTCGGCCAGGGCGCCGCCGATGGGGGTGGAGGTGGCTTCGATGGTTGGGAAGAGCGCTGCGCCGCGCGCCATGGGGGGCCAGCCGCCGGGGATCTCGAACTCCTCGTAAGGTGTGGGGCGGGGGGCGAAGGTGTTGGTTTCGTGCTGGAAACCGCCAAGGGCGATGCGCGGCATGGGGGACCTTTCGGGGGTGGGCCTCAGCCCGGCAGAAGGGTGATCTCGGTCTCGGTGGCGGCCTCGACGGCGGCGTCGGAGTAGAGGAGGGGGACATGGCCACCCCGCGCCCAGATCGGGGCGAGGTCGGCGTAATGCGGGTCGCCGGGCACGCCCGACTGGCCCGGGGCATTGATGCACAGGCTCTCGTCCCAGGCGCCCACGTCGATGACCATCCGCACCGAGGCGCCGTTGCGCACGCGCCAGTCGCCGCGCGGCTCGTAGGCCGCCAGCATCACGGTACTGCCGGAGCCGCCCTTGGGCAGCGGGCCGACATCCCAGTCGGCCACGCCCAGAGGGTGGGGAAAGAAGCCGACATGCAGCCGGCCCCATTCCCAGGCCGCGGGGTCGGGGCCCTGGCGGGCCATGGCGTCCTCCCAGGCGGCGGCGAGGGTCCGGCGCAGCAGGTTCGTGCGCCCCTCGGGGGTCGAGAGGGCCCCGGGCGGGGCCGGGCGCGTGCCCTCCAGCACCGCGAGCATTCCGGCGGCGTTGCCGGGGGCCAGAAGCGGCGCGGCCTCGCCCGCCGCCGCCGCCAGCATGGCGGGTTTCAGATGCGCCGAGAGCCAGAGCTCGAACAGCAGTGCCGGGCCGCTGTCGGCCGCGATGCGCCCGTCCCAGCCGCGCAGCAGCGCCGTGGCGGGATCGTCCGCCTCGGGCAGCAGCGCCACCAGCCGAGCGGCCAGCGGCGCGGTCACGTCGGCCTGCAGCGCGGCGCTGTCGGCCACGCCATGGGCCTGCGCCTGGCCAAGGACAGTGCGGATGCGGGGGGCGCGGCCCTCGGCGTGCCATTCGAAGCCCACGGGGGCGGTGTCGTGGGGCCAGTCTGGGGGCAGGTTCATCTCGTTGGCGGACTGCACGAAGCCCTCGGGCGGGTTGATGGACATCGGCAGGTCTTCGGGCGGGATCTGGCCCTGCCACTGGAACCGACCGTCGCCGGGCATGGGCACGAGGCCGCGCCAGCCCGCGCGGCGGGGCATCCGGCCCGCGACCATCCAGGCGATGGTGCCGGAGGTGTCGGCCCAGACCTGGTTGACGGTGGGCGCGACCCAGCGGGCCATGGCGGCGCGGAAACCGTCCACGTCGCGGGCGCGCATGGACTGCAATGCGGCCATGTAGGGGGCCGCGCCGGTCTCGGTCAGGACGGTGCGGATGGCGATGGCCTGACCCTCGACCTCATGCACCACCGGGCCCTGGCGGGTGAAGCGCAGGGTGACCGGCTGGTCGGGGTGGCCGCGCACGGGGATCGTTTCAGACACCGTCTCCATCGCCTCCCAGCCGCCCTGCCAGGCATACCGGGTCCGGTCGGCCGGGTCGGTGGCGTGGACCATCACGTCCTCCTGATCCGCGCAGAAGATCGTGAGCGAGAAGGCCCCGGTGCCGTTGTGGCCGGCCATGATCCCGGGCGAGGACGGCTCGCCCGTGCCGATCACGTCGAGGCCCGGCGCGGTGAGGTGCACGAGGTACCGCAGCCCCGGCAGCGAATGCGCCCGGTGCGGGTCCGAGGCCATGATCGGCCGGCCCGAGGCGGTGCGGCTGCCCGCCACCGCCCAGTTGTTGGAGCCTTCGGGGAAGGCCACCACCGCCTTGTCGGCGTCGAGCGTCGCCCAGCGGTGGGCGTCGGAGAGGGGCGCGGCCAGCCGGTCGGCCGAAAAGCTGACCGGGGCGGTGGCCAGCCGCAGCACATCCAGCGCGCCGGGGGGCAGGGGGCCGGTGCTGTGCGCCCATTCCTCGGCCGGGACCTCCGGCTCCAGATAGGCGCGCAGGCTGTCGGCCTCGGGGCCGGCGGTGGCGAGGACGGCGGCGCGGGCCTCCTCGGATTGCGCGTTGCGCACCAGGCAATGGGTGCGGATGCGCACGACATCCTCGGGGGCCCAGCGGCCGGGGCGGGTGTCCATGCGGGCGAATTCGGGGGGGAGCGGGACCTCGCCCGCCTCCACCAGCTCGATCCAGGCATTGATGCCGGCGGTGAAGGCGGTGCAGATCGCCTGCGCATCCGGGCCATAGGCCGCCCATTCGGCGGCCATGTCGCCGCGGTAGAGGAACAGCCGCGCCGCGCGGTCCTGCATCAGGTAGCCGGGCCCGAAATCGGCTGCCAGCAGCCCCAGCCCGCGCTTGCGCCACAGGTCGATCTGCCACAGCCGGTCGCGCGCCGCGTTGGCGCCCTGGGCAAAGAACAGATCCTCCAGGCTTTCCGCGCGGATATGCGGGATGCCCCAGCGGTCGATGCGCAAGCGCGCGGGAGCCGCCAGCCCCTTGAGGCGGAGCGTGGTCGGCGGCGCAGCGGCGCTGGTGTCGGGCATGTCGGCTCCTTGGCGCGGTCAGACTGGGCGCAGACTGGGGCGGCGGGGCGGCGGGCGCAAGCCCCCGGGGCGCGGGTCAGTCCGGGGGTCAGTCCGGGGTGGTGGGGCGGTGCTCGGCCAGCACCTCGCGCGCGGCGCGCATGCCGTCGATGGCGGCGGGAAAGCCGCAATAGGCCGCGGTCTGATGCAGCACCTCACGGATTTCCTCGGGGGTGCAGCCGTTGTTGAGCGCGCCGCGCAGGTGCACCCGCAATTCATGCGGGCGGTTCAGCGCCACCAGCATCGCGACGTTCAGGAGGCTGCGGGTGGCGCGCGGCAGGCCGGGGCGGTTCCACACGTCGTTCCAGCAGTTGCGGGTCACCATCTCCTGCATCGCCCAGCCGAACTCGTCGGTCTGCGCCAGCGTGGCGTCGACATGCCCGTCCCCGAGAACGGCGCGGCGGGTCGCAAGGCCCTCGGGGTGGAGGGGCGGGCGGGCGGCGGGGCGGTCGGTCATCGGGCATCTCCGTGGTTGGGTCCGGACGACGGGGGTTGCCCGCCGGCGACGGGGCCAGAGTGGCGAAGGCGGCTGTCGAACACAACGCGGGGGCCGCGGCCTGTGCCATCCCCCCGAACCGGTCACGCGCACCGAGACTGCTGGCTGGCTCGCCCGGCCGCGCCGACTTGGTCTGCGAAGAGGCAGGCAGATCGCTCCCGACTGCGTGGGATCGACACGGGGGCGTAGACGGGCGCGTGGCGCCCCGTGGCATCGGCCGGGGGATCGGGGCTGAGCCGATCCGGCTGGGCGGCGAGAGCCCGGCGGCGCAGCCAGCGGATCCGGCCGAAGGTGGCGCGGCAGATCGCGCCGGAGACCATGGTCCGAGGCACCGGGCCTCACGGCGCGATCTGGCGCGCGAGCCCCTCGAGATAGGGGTCGATCGCCACCGCGATCGCCTTGCCGCGCCCGAGCGCGTCGGCCTCGACGCTGGCCGAGACCACGCCCACCAGCTCCGGCCCCTGCGGGGTGCGGCGCACCAGCGGCGCGCCGGACATCCCCGGCACTGCCTCGCAGTCGGTCAGCAGAAGCCCGCCATGGCGTGCGGTCACGGTGCAGGGCGCCTGGATCGACAGCGCCTGCGGCCGGTCGCGGCCGTAGGAGAGGACGGCCACCGCCTCGCCCACCGCCACGGGCTGCACGGCGGGGTTCAGCGGACGGATCGCCCGCGGTGCCGGCGCGCCCAGCCGGATCAGCGCCAGGTCATGGGTGGGATTGCCCCGGCGCGGCGTGAACACGAAGCCAGGCGCGATGGCCATTTCGGCCCCGCGCAGATGGGCCGCAAAGGCGCCCTGCCGGAAGCCGGGCAGGAACTGCAGCTGCTCGGGCCGCAGCGGCACCCGGGTCGCCGGGAAGAACAGGCAATGCGCCGCGGTCACCGCGATGTCGCCGCGTCCCAGAAGCGTCGCGGTGCAATGGCCGAGCCCGCCGAGGTTCAGCCGCCCCACCGCCCCCCATTCCACCTGTGCAGCCGCGCCCAGCAGCCTGCGCGCAGTCGGCTCCGCCGCCGCCGGCGCCACGGCAAGGACGGTGGCGAGCAGCCCCGCCGCCAGGCGCCGCACGGGCCCGGAGCGCCTCGGCCTGCGCAGGGGTGCCGATCGGGGCCGGGTGGCGAATGTCGTCCGGTGCATTCTCTGCCCTGCCCACTGCGCAGCCTCTGAAGACAGGCTTGGCACGGCGGGGCGCGGCAATGAAGGGCCCGCGCCGACGCAGGGCGCGCTCAGCGGTGCAGGACCGGCGGCCGCAGGATCTGCGGCACGGGCGCGTCGGGGGCGGCCGAGACCTCCACGAGGCAGGAATGCGCGATGGGTCCCTGGGCGAGCGACGAGGTGCCCTTGTCCGGCGTCAGCGTGTTGGGGTTGCCGTGGCGGCAGGCGGGCCCGTCGGGGTCGTACCAGGCGCCGGTGGACATCTGCACGACGCCGGGGCGGATCTCGTCGGTCAGGCGCAGCCCGGCGTAGGTGGTGCCGCGGGTGTTGTGCACGCGCACCGTGTCGCCGTCCTTGAGGCTGCGCGCCCCGGCGTCGGTGGGGTGCATTGTCAGCGCTTCGCGCCCGTCGATGCGGGCGGCGCGGCTGATGGGGCCGTGGTCGAGCTGCGAGTGGAGCTTGGTGGCGGGCTGGGTGGAGATGAGGTGCAGCGGCGCCTCGGGGGTGGCGTTGCCGAGCCATTCGAGGGGCTCGCGCCAGGCGGGGTGGCCGGGACAGTCGTCGAGGTTGAAGCCTGCGACGGTGGCCGAGGCGATCTCGATCCGGCCAGAGGGGGTTTTCAGCGGCCGCGCCTCGGGGTCGGCGCGGAAGCTCTCCATCAGGATCGTGGGGCGGTCGGGGGTGGGAAGGCGGGCCCAGCCCTGCGTCTGCAGCGTGTCCCAGTCGGGCAGGGTGACGCCGCCGCGGGCGGCGGCTTCGCGGGAGCTGTCGTAGAGGTGGCGGACCCACTCGGCCGCGCTGCGGCCCTCGGTGAAGGCCTCCTCGACGCCCATCCGGGCGGCGAGCATGCGAAAGATCTCGTGGTCGTCGCGGGCCTCGGAATACGGGGGCAGGGCCGCGTCCATGACCGTGATGTGGGGGTCCTTGGCCGAGAGGGCGATGTCGGCGCGCTCCAAGGTGGTTGTGCAGGGCAGCACGATGTCGGCGTGGCGCGCGAGGCTGTTCCAGCACCATTCGTTCGCCACGACGGTGTCGGGGCGAGCCCAGGCGCGGCGCAGGCGGTTGAGGTCCTGATGGTGGTGGAAGGGGTTGCCGCCGGCCCACCACACCAGCCGGATGTCGGGGTACTCCAGCCACCGTCCGTCATAGGCGCAGCCGCCGCCGGGGTTGTCCAGAAGGTCGGTGATGCGGGCCACGGGGATGTAGTGGGAGACCGGGTTCACGCCCTGCGGCAGCGCCGCGAAGGGCACGAGCCGGCGGTCGAGGCCATTGTTGTTCATCGCCGCATAGCCAAAGCCGATGCCGCCGCCGGGCAGGCCGATCTGGCCCAGCATCGCCGCCAGCGCGATGGCGGCCCAGAGCGGCTGTTCGCCGTGGTCCTGCCGCGTCAGGGAATAGGCGATGGCGATCATGGTGCGGTGGGCGGCCATGCGGCGGGCGAGGCTGCGGATCTCCTCGGCGGGGATGTCGCAGATGGCGGCGGCCCAGTCGGGGGTCTTTGCGACCCCGTCGCCCTCGCCCCTCAGATAGGCCGCGAAGCTGTCATACCCCACGGTGTAGCGGTCGAGGAAGGCACGGTCCGCGAGCCCCTCGTCCATCAGCACATGGGCAAGGCCCAGCATCAGGGCCGCGTCGGTGGAGGGGCGGGGGGCGAGCCATTGCGCCGGGATGCCCTCGGGCATGTCGCTGCGCATCGGCGAGACGTTGACGAACTGACACCCGGCGCGGTGCAGCGCGGCGATGCCGTCGCGCACGACATGGGCGCCGGTGCCGCCCTGGCTGATCTGGGCGTTGCGCAGGGGCAGGCCGCCGAAGGCCACGAACAGCTCGCAGGACCCTTCCAGCGCCGACCAGGAGGTGGCGCGGTCGAGAAGGCCCCGGAAATCGCCGAGCACATGGGGCACGATCACCTCGGCGGCGGCGAAGCTGTAGGTGTTGACCGAGCCGGTGTAGCCGCCGATGCAGTTGAGAAACCGCTTGAGCTGGCCCTGCGCGTGGTGGAAGCGGCCGGCGCTGGCCCAGCCGTAGGAGCCCGCATAGATCGCCTGGTTGCCGTGGTCCCGGCGCACGCGCGTCAGCTCCTGCGCGAGCATGTCGAGCGCCTCGTCCCAGCCGACCTCGACGAAGGCGTCGGCGCCGCGGTCGGTGCCATGGCCCGGGGCGGGGCGGGCACTCAGCGGGCCGTGGTCGAGCCAGCCGCGGCGGATCGCGGGACGGGCGATACGCAAGGGGTCGTCCAGCAGCCCCACCATGCCCTGCCCGATGGGCGAGGGGTCGGGGTCGGTCTCCAGCGGGCGCAGGGCCTTGAGACGGCCGTTCTCCACTTCGACCCAGTAGCTGCCCCAATGGCTGTTGGTGAGGGCGGGGCGGGTCATGCGGGGTCTCCGTCGGAGGGGGCCAGGAGCGCGCCCAGCACCAGCGCCTGAACCGTGGCGCTGTAGCTCTCCAGCGTGACGCCCCGGCGGCGGTACTTGGCGCGCTTGACGTACCACTCCTGCAGGAGCGGCTTGATCAGCGCGGGCATCAGCGGCGGGCTGTCTGCGCGGAACCGGCCCGAGGCGACGCCGCGGGCGATGGCCTCGGCGAAATAGCCCTCGGTCAGGGCCTCGCTGTCCACGGCCATGCGGCGCTCGGCGGGGGGGAAGTTCTTGGCCTCCATGAAGGCGAAGGTGAACCAGGGCAGCATGGCTTCGGTCAGCCGCAGATGCGTGTCGATCAGCCAGCGCAGATGCGCCTCCGGATCGGCGCCTTCGGGCGGGGTGGCAAGCTCGCGCTCCACCGCTTCGGTGACCTCGGTCAGGATCATCTTCAGGAGCGTCGTCTTGCTGTCGAAATATGCATAGAGCCCGCCCGCCGAGATGCCCGTGGCGCGCGAGAGATCCCGCAGCGACATCGCCTGGAAGCCCTTGCGGTTGGAGAGCGTGAGCGCGGCCTCGAGGATGCGGCGCAGCTTGGGCACCGCCACGGCGGGCTTGCGCACGCCGATGGTGTCATGGTGGCGGGCGTGGATGGCGTGGAACAGCTCTTCGCCCTCGGGCGCGGGCTGGCGGAAGGAGGAACGGCTTTCGTCCGACATGTTCGTGAAGCTCGGCGTCGTTTCGCGCAAGGATGTATTGCCACACCCTGGATGAAGCTTTAAGGGGGAAATCTATCGAACGACCGCTCGAAAAGGAAGGGAGGCCTTTTTGACGCAGGAGGTGCCGCAGTTTCCGGGGCTGGAGGGGCGCCGGGCACTCGTGACCGGCGCGTCCTCGGGGCTGGGGGTGCATTTCGCGCGCCTGCTGGCCGGGCAGGGCGTGGCGGTGACGGTGGCGGCGCGGCGGGCCGACCGGGTGGCGGCGCTGGCCGGCGAGATCGCGGGGGAGGCGCTGGTGCTGGACGTGGCCGACGCGCAGGCCGTGGCCGCGGCGCTGGAGGGAGAGACCTTCGACATCCTGATCAACAACGCGGGCGTGACGCTGTCGGCCGCGGCGCTGGACCATGGCCCGGAGGACATCGACCGGATCCTCGACACCAACCTCAAGGGCGCGTTCCATGTCGCCCGCGCGGTGGCGCCGGGGATGATCGCGGCGGGGGGCGGGGCCATCGTGAATGTCGCCTCGATCCTGGGGCTGCGGGTGGCGGGGCATGTGGCGGCCTATGCGGCCTCCAAGGCGGGGCTGGTGCAGCTGACCCGCGCGCTGGCGCTGGAATGGGCGCGCCATGGCATCCGGGTCAACGCGCTCTGCCCCGGCTACATCGAGACCGAGCTTAATCGCGACTTCTTCGCCTCCGAGGCGGGCGCGAGCCTGATCCGCCGCGTGCCCATGCGCCGGCTGGGGCAGGCCGGGGATCTCGATGGGCCGCTCCTGCTGCTTCTGTCCGATCTGGGCCGGTTCATGACCGGCACCGAGCTTGTGGCCGATGGCGGCCACCTTGTGTCATCGCTCTGAAGGTTGCCCATGGATTTCACCATCCCGCCCCGTGTCGAGGACTTTCGCGCCCGCATCGCCCGCTTCGTCGAGGACGAGATCCTGCCGGTGGAGGCCAACCGCGACGCCTGGGACGCCCATGGCAACATCGCCCATGACTGGCTGGAGGCGCTGCGCGAGAAGGCGCGGGCCGAGGGGCTGTGGTGCCTGGCGCTGAGGCCCGAGACCGGGGGGCAGGGCCTCGGCAAGGTCGGGATGGCGGTCTGCTACGAGGAGATGAACCGCTCGATCTTCGGCCCCGTGGTGTTCAACGCGGCCGCCCCCGACGACGGCAACATGATGGTGCTGGAGCAGGCCGCGACCGACGCGCAGAAGGCGCGCTGGCTCGCGCCCATCGTGGACGGCCGGGTGCGGTCCTCCTTCGCGATGACCGAGCCGCATCCGGGCGGGGGCTCGGACCCCGGCATGATGCTGACGACGGCGACCAAGAAGGGCGGCTCCTACGTCATCCGGGGCCGGAAATGGTTCATCACCGGGGCGGCCGAGGCGCGGCACTTCATCCTGGTGGCGCGGACCTCGGACGACCCGCGGCGGGGGCTGACGGCTTTCCTGCACGACCGTGACGAGCCCGGCTGGCGCATCGACCGGCGCATCCCGATCATGGGCCCGGAGGAACACGGCGGGCATTGCGAACTGGTCTATGAGGACATGGAGCTGCCCGCCGACCGGGTGCTGATGGGCGAGGGGCTGGGGCTGAAGATCACCCAGATGCGGCTGGGCCCGGCGCGCCTGACCCATTGCATGCGCTGGCTGGGGCTGGCCAAACGCTGCACCGAGATCGCGCGCGAATACGCCGAGAACCGCCACGGCTTCGGCATCCGCCTGTCGGACCGCGAAAGCATCCAGATCAAGCTCGGCGATCTGGCGATGGGGATCGAGGTGGGCCGCCTGCTGGTGATGAAGGCCGCCTGGGAGCTCGACCGCGGCAGCTTTGCCCGCAAGGAGGTGTCGATGGCCAAGATCCATGTGGCGAACCTTCTGCACAAGGCCGCCGACGTGGCGATCCAGATCAACGGGGCGCGCGGCTACTCCACCGACACGGTGCTGGAGTGGATCTACCGCTACGCCCGGCAGGCCCGGCTGGTCGATGGCGCCGACGAGGTGCACCAGATGGTCCTCAACCGACACCTTGCGCAGGAAGGGCGCGACTTCTGGCGGTGGGAGGCCGCCTGAGAAGACCGGACCACCCGACCACCTGCGCCACCTGGGGAGGAGACGCGCAATGTTCACCGATCCACATCTCGCGCCACGCGCGGCCAACTTCCGCGCCCTGACGCC
>SKMM01000141.1 GCA_007121055.1 Paracoccaceae bacterium
GCTCCACCCCCTCCTCGGCCTGGCGCATCCGGCGCGCGCCCTCGAACTGGAAGGGCTTGGTGACCACGCCCACGGTCAGCACACCAAGTTCGCGGGCGGCCTGGGCGATGATCGGCGCGGCCCCCGTGCCGGTGCCGCCGCCCATGCCGGCGGTGATGAAGCACATGTGCGCGCCGGCGAGGTGATCGACGATCTCCTCGATCGCCTCCTCGGCTGCGGCGGCGCCGACGCTGGGCCGGGCGCCCGCGCCGAGGCCTTCGGTCACCTTCACGCCCAGCTGCACCCGCGCCCGGGAGCGGCTTTGCTGCAGCGCCTGCGCATCCGTGTTGGCCACGACGAACTCGACGCCTTCCAGCGCCTTGTCGATCATGTTGTTGACCGCGTTGCCGCCCGCGCCGCCCACGCCGAACACGGTGATCCGCGGCGTGAGGTCCTCTTGCTCGTGCATGATCAGGTTGAGTGCCATGTCAATTTACCGCCCGTTTCTTGTGCCGCCTGCTCGTATTCAATCGCCCCCCGGCCCAGCCCTTGGCCGGCGGGGGGTCTGCTTCCAGCGCCCATGGACGCAAGAAATTGCCGCTCAGTCTATCCTCCGCATACGCTCGGGTCATTAAAAAAAACGTAAAAGCCCACGAAATATCGACCTGCCGCGGGTCGGATCGGCGGTATTTCGCGTAGGCACACAGCATCTCGCGGTCACCAGTGATCGCGGAACCATCGCAGCGCGCGGCGCAGCGAGCGTTCGGGGTAAGTGCTTGGGGCTGCATCGAAATCCCACCATTCATCCTGCGGGTGCGCGGCAAAGAGGCTCAGACCCACCGCCGAGGCGAATTCCGGCCCCGTCGCCGCCTGCGGCAGCCCCTGCACCCGCAGCGGGCGGCCCAGCCGCACCTGGCTGCCGAGGATCCGGGCGGCGAGACCGTCGAGGCCGGGGATCTGGCTTGCGCCGCCCGTCAGCACGATGGACTGGCTGGGCAGGTGGTCGAAGCCCGCGGCGTCCAGGCGCGCGCGGACCTCCTCGAGGATCTCCTCTACCCGCGGGCGCATGATGCCGATCAGCTCGGCGCGGCTGACGGTGCGGCGGTCGCGTTCCCAGTCGCCCGAGTCGCCGCCGATCTCGATCATCTCGCGGTCGTCCACGCCGGTGGCGACGACCCCGCCGAACAGGGTCTTGATGCGCTCGGCGGTCGCGAGCGGCACCTGCAGGCCCTTGGCGATGTCCGAGGTCACATGCGCGCCCCCGAGCCGCACGCTGTCGGCGTATATCATGTGCTTCTTGATGAATATCGACAGGCCGGTGGCGCCCGCGCCCATGTCGATGCAGGCGGCGCCCAGCTCCTGTTCGTCCTCCACGAGGCTGGAGAGGCCGGCGGTATAGGCCGAGGACGCCACGCCCGCGAGTTCGAGGTCGCAGCGCTCGATGCAATGCACCGTATTCTGCAGCGCGCGCGCGTCCACTGTCAGCAGGTGCATGTCGCAGGCAAGGGTGCGCCCGGTCTGCCCGCGCGGGTCCGCAAGCCCCGACCGGCCGTCGAGGGCGAAGTTCACCGGCTGGGCGTGCAGCACCTCGCGGCCCTCGCCATAGTCCGGGACCTCGCAGGCGGCCAGAACGCGGCTGATGTCCAGCTCGGCCACGGCACCGCCCATCGGGCCGCCCGGCACCTCCACGTTGCCCGCCAGTCCGTAGGAGCGCGGCCCCCCGCCGGAGAGGCAGGCGATGACGTGGTCGACCCGGATCTGCGCCATCTTCTGCGCGGCCTGCAGCGCGGTGCGCACGGCGCGCTCGGTCTCGGGCATGGCGGCGATCTCGCCGAACTCCACCCCGCGGGCGCGGGTGGTGGCCGCCCCGATGACGCGGAACCCCGCCTGGCCGGCCATGGGGCCGACGCCGTCCTCTCCGCGCGGCTGAGAGGGGCCGTCGAAGCGCAGGATCAGGCAGGCGATCTTGGCGCTGCCCACATCCAGGATCGCCACCACGCCGCGCTGCATGGCGCTGCGGCGCAGCTGTCGCATGGCCCGTTGCTTGCGGTAGAGGTCGGTCATCGCATGGCACCTCCTGCGCCGGTTTGGGGGGCTGCGCCGCTGCGCAGCCGCCTGAGTTCTTCGACCGCCGCCTCGGTCATCCGCACGGTGGGCCGCTGGGGCAGGCGCATGTCCACCTGAACGATGTCGCGCGACAGCAGCTCCTGGGCGGTGTCCTGTCCCAGCACACGCTCCAGCGCGGCCACCGCGCCAGTTTCCGGCAGCAGGATCCGCCGGTCCTCGGTCAGCACCACGTCCCAGCGTCGCTCGCCCATCCGCATCAGCCCGATCAGGTCGCCGCGCAGCGGAGCGGCCGCGGCGATCAGCGCCAGTGCCTCGGGCACGGCGCGGTCGGCACCAGCGCCCGCGATCAGCGGCAGGTCCGGCCGGCCGGCGCGGGCCAGGAGGTGTGCCACCCTATGCCCCTCTCCGTCCAGCAGCACGAGCCCGTCGCCCTGGCGCCAGATGGCCGCCGGATTGCGCTCGGTCACCTCCACCGCCAGCCGGCGGTCGGCGCCGACCCGCAGTTCGGCCCGCGCCACGGCGTCCAGCGTCTCGATCTCGGCACGCAGCGCGGGCAGGTCGAGGCCGAAGGAGCTGACCGGCCAGTCCTGGGGCACCATGGCGCGCAGCGCAGCCTCCACCGGGGCGGAGGCGCCGGTGACGGTCAGCCCCGTGACCTGGAATTCGGGGCGCGCGGCCATGCCGTCGCGCAGCCCATCCCACTGTGCACCCACCCACGCGCGGCGGTCGGGGTCGGCGGCCACCAGCCCCACACCCATCGCCAGCGCCCAGGCCGGCAGCCCCACCCGGACCACCAGCCGCACCATCGGCGTCAGCCACAGCCGGTGCAGCCGATAGGCCATGCGGCTGGGGGCAGGGTCGCGCGGGGCCA
>SKMM01000089.1 GCA_007121055.1 Paracoccaceae bacterium
CTCGGTCGCGGCGTCCTGCGCGCCGGTGAAGCCGTCGTTGACCACCTGGCTGATGGCGGTGCCGCCCAGCGCGGTCATCCACAGCACCGACAACAGCGTCGGCACCACCAGCACGAAGAACAGGAACTCGCGCACGGTGCGACCGCGGCTGACGCGGGCGATGAACATCCCCACGAAGGGAGACCAGCTGATCCACCAGGCCCAGTAGAAGGCGGTCCAGCCGGCGGCGAAGTTCGCATCCTCCCGGGCGAAGGGCATCGAGAGCGCCGGCAGATGCTGCGCATAGGCGCCCAGATTGGTGAAGAAGCCGGTCAGGATGGCCACTGTCGGCCCCACCACGATCACGAACAGCAGCAGCAGCGCCGCGAAGCCGAGGTTGATCTCGGACAACACCTTCACGCCCCCGTCGAGGCCGCGGATGATGGATGCCAGCGCAATGGCGGTGATGACGATGATCAGCAGCACCATCCCGGTCTGGCCGCCGCCGAAACCGAACAGATGCTCGAGCCCTGCCGAGGCCTGCTGCGCCCCCACCCCCAGCGAGGTCGCAAGCCCGAAGATGGTCGCGAACACCGCCAGGATGTCGATGACATTGCCCGGCCAGCCCCAGACCTTGTCGCCGAAGATCGGATAGAACGCCGAGCGCAGCGTCAGCGGCAGCCCCTTGTTGTAGGAGAACAGCGCCAGCGCCAGTGCCACCGTGGCATAGATGGCCCAAGGGTGCAGACCCCAGTGAAAGATGGTGGCGGCCATGCCAAGTCGCTCGGCCGCGGCCTCGCTGCCTTCGGCAGCGCTCAGGGGTGCCCAGTCGGTGCGCACCCCGTCCTCGACGGCCGTGCCGCCCAGGGACGACGAATAATGGGCGAGGGGCTCGGCCACGCCGAAGAACATCAACCCGATGCCCATGCCGGCGGCAAACAGCATCGAGAACCAGCCGACATAGCTGTAGTCCGGCGTGGCGTCCGGCCCGCCCAGCCGGACCTTGCCCAGGGGCGAGAGCATCAGCACGATGCACAGGATCACGAAAATATTGGCCGAGCCCAGCAGCAGCCAGCCGAGTTCGGCCGTCAGCCAGTCGCGCAGGCCGGTGAAGAGCGGCTCCGCCTCGGATTGGAACACCAGCGTCAGGATGACGAAGGCGATGATGGCAAAGGCCGACCAGGTAAACACCACCTGATGGATGTCGAAGGTCAGCGACCAGGTTTTCGAGACGTTGTCCTGGCCGATTTCGTAATCGGTCTCGATGATCTCCGTCTCGCCCTCGGGTTCGGGAATCGGCTCGGCCTCGGGCTGGTCCTCGATCCGGTCCTGTCCCTCCAGGTCGTCGGAGTCGGCACGGGTGTCGGTCATGCGACTGTCCTCTCCTGATATTGCTTGTTGGGGCCCGCGGCGGCCGCGGCCGGGTGGTACGTAGTGCTCAGCGCACGATGAAAACCGAGGCCTCGGAATGTTCCGCCACGCTGCCCCCCTGCGAGGGGATCAGCCAGTCCAGCCGGCTGGGCGGATGGCTGGCCATCACCACGAGATCGGCGCCGAGCTCGCGCACTGCTGCCCGCAACAGCCGGCTGACCTCCGCCGGCGGGTCGGCGCTGGTCAACGGATGGGCCGAGGCCGCGACCCCGTACTTCTCGCCCTCCGCCTCGGCGAAAGCCTTGAGTTTCTGGCCAAACTCGGCCGGGGATCTGGCCACGGTGTCGGGCACATTGCTGGTGACGTCCACATAGGTCACGGGAACCTTGTAGTGCCGGGCCAGATCGCCCGCCGTGGCTAGCGCCTTTTGCAGCGCATCCAGACGAGCGAGATCGACGGGAACAACAATTCTGCGGTACATTGCGCTCCTTTCCGGGGTCCTGATCGACCGGTCGGGGTGCCGCTCCGGTCGGCGCGGCGGCGTGTGGTTGGGCCCTTGGGGCACCCGTCGCGACCCGCATCCATGCCGGCCGGGGCTGCCTGTCCGCTGTGGCAGCGAGTTACCGTCTCACGCATCCGTCAGAATTACAATCCGTCGGCACTGTGGCGTCCGGTGCCACGGGGCTGGACACGCACGGTGCGCAGGGCCCGCGCCGGAGGGCCGACCATGGCCGCGGGATCAGAACCGTTCGGCGCGCAGGATCTGGGTGTCGCTGACGCTGACCACGCCGATATGGCGGTCGAGGACGGCGAACGCCTCCTTCAGCAGCCCGTCCAGGCGGTCGGGACGTATCAGACAGACCACCGCGACCATGCCCGTGGCGCGGCCCACCTGGCCCTCGCGGCTCCACGGCCCCCAGCGGCCGGAGCCGCCCGAGACGGGCAAGACCGTGTATCCGGTGACGCCCGCGCGCTCCAACGCCGTGGCGAGGCGCTTTTCCATCATCGCCTCGATGATGATTTCCACCCGTTTGGCGTCATGCATTTCCATGGCGCGTCCTCCTCCCCAGAATATGCGCTCAGCCGCCGGCCGCCCGGCTGGCAACCGCCAGATAGAGCGGGATGCCCAGCGTCAGATTGAACGGGAAGGTCACCCCCAGCGCCAGCGTCAGCGACACCGCCGGGTTGGCCTCGGGCAACGCCACGCGCATGGCCGCTGGCACCGCGATGTAGGACGCGGACGCCGACAGCACCATCAACAGCGCCACCCCCCCGGGCGAGAGCCCGATCACGAGCCCCGCGCCCAGGCCCAGGACCGCCCCCACCACCGGCATCGTCACCCCGAAGGCCAGCACCGCGGGCGCCAGGGCCCCCCGCGCGCTGCGCAAGCCGCGGCCCGCCACCAGTCCCATGTCCAGGAGGAACAGGCACAGCACGCCCTTGAAGGGCGCCTCGATGAAGGCCGCGATCTCGGCCTGGCCGTCTTCGCCGGTGATCCAGCCGATGGCGAAGGCGCCGACCAGCAGCACGATGGAGCCGTTGAGCAGGATCTCGCGCCACAGGCCGGGGCTGTCGTCGGGCCGCCCGCCCGCGCGCGCGATGATCCAGAGGGCCGCGAGGATCGCCGGCGCCTCCATCGCCGCGGCCACGGCGACCATGTAGCCCTCGAAGGCCACCCCCTGGGCCTGCAGCAGCGCCGAGGCGGCGACAAAGGTCACGATGGAGATCGAGCCGTAATGCGCCGCCACTGCCGCCGCATCGGTCACCGACAGCCGGGTCATCACCCGCAGGAGGCCGAAGGCGACGAAGGGTAGGCCGGCCGACAGCACGATCCCCGCCAGCAGCGCCAGCACAAGCCCCAGATCGACGCCATGCGCGGCCACCCCGACCCCGCCCTTGAAGCCGATGGCGAAGAGCAGATAGAGCGACATGCCCTTGGCCACCGCCTCGGGAAAGCTCAGGTCGGACCGCGCCAGCGCGGCCGCCATCCCGAGGGCGAAAAACAGGATCATCGGCGAGATCAGGTTCTGCCCCGCCAGCGCGATGATCTCGCTCACCCATAGCCTCCGTCGGTTGCCGGCCGCACCGCGCGGCCTTTCCGTCTGGCCGCAGCCTCGGTCACCGCCCGCGGAAGGGCTCGACGTATTGCAGTGCCATGTCCCAGGGGAAGAAGATCCAGGTGTCCTGGCTGACCTCGGTGATGAAGGTGTCGACCATGCCGCGCCCCTCGGGCTTGGCATAGACGGTGGCGTAATGGGCAGCCGGATAGAGGCTGCGCACCAGTTCCAACGTCTTGCCGGTGTCCACCAGATCGTCGATCACCAGAACGCCCGCGCCGTCCGCGCCCATGATTTCGGTCGAGGGGTTCTTGATCACACGTGGCGCGGTCTGGTCCTGCCAGTTGTAGGATTTCACCGAAATCGTGTCGACGGTGCGGATGTCGAGCTCGCGGCTGACGATCATCGCGGGGGCCATGCCGCCGCGGGTGATCGCCACCACCGCCCGCCAGGCCCCGTCCTCCCCCGGCCCATGCTTGTCCAGCCGCCAGGCCAGCGCCCGGCTGTCGCGGTGGATCTGGTCCCAGCTGACGTGAAACCCCTTTTCATGGGGCAGTCGGTCGGTCATGCGGTTCCCTCCAGCGGTCCGGCGGGGCGGACGCCCTGCGCCAGAAGTTGCATCCCCAGCGCCCCAAGCACCAGCGCGGCCAGCCGGTCGAGCCAGCGTTTCGCCCGCAGATAGCCCGCCCGCGCCGTGGGCCGCGACAGCGCCCACGCGATCAGCGCGTAGCCCAGCACCTCGAGCAGGAAATGGTTGGCTACCACCAGCGCGGCCTGGCCGGCCGAGAGACCTGCGGGAAAGATCACCACCAGCACCGCGCCGGCGAACAACACCGATTTGGGATTGGCGAGGTTCACCAGCACGCCGCCGGCAAAGGCCCGGCCCAGCGCCGGGGCGACCTCGCCTGCCACTTCGGGCAGCGGCGCACGGGCATCGCGCCAGATCGTCCACGCCAACCAGCTCAGATAAACCGCGCCGGCCAGCTTCAGCGCCCCGTACAGCCACGGCACCACCACGAACACCGCTGCCAGACCCATCAGCGCAGCCCCGGTCCAGCCCGCCGCCACCAGCGCCAGCCCCGCTCCGGTGGCGATCCCCGCCGCGCGCCCACCCTTAAGGCTCGCCCGCAGCGCCACCAGCATCGCAGGCCCCGGGCTGAGGAAGGCCGCCAGCAGCGTCAGGTTGAACGCCAGCCAGTGCGCGGCCTCCATTGCCCCTAGCCCTCGCGGCCGTTGATGACGGTCGCGATGTCGGGCGCGTCCACCGCCTTCATGCCCACGGCGTGGTAGCCCGCATCCACATGCAGCACCTCGCCCGTGACGCCCGAGCCGAGGTCCGAGAGCAGATAAAGCGCCGACCGCCCGACCTCGTCCTGCGTGACGTTCCGGCGCAGGGGCGAGTTCAGCTCGTTCCACTTCATGATATAGCGAAAGTCGCCGATGCCCGACGCGGCCAGCGTCTTGATCGGCCCGGCCGAGATGGCGTTGACGCGGATGCCGTCCTTTCCGAGATCCTCGGCCATGTACCGCACGGAGGCCTCCAGCGCCGCCTTGGCCACACCCATGACGTTGTAGTGCGGCATCACCTTCTCGGCGCCGTAATAGCTCATGGTCAGGCAGGACCCGCCGGGGCCCATCAGCGCGGCCGCGCGCTGGCACACGGCGGTGAAGGAATAGACCGAGATGTCCATGGTGCGGCGGAAATTCTCGGGCGTGGTGTCGACATAGCGGCCCCGGAGTTCCGCCTTGTCGGAGAATCCGATGGCGTGGACGACGAAATCGAGCCCGCCCCAGGCGCGCTCCACCTCGGCGAAGGCCGCGTCCAGCGAGGCGGCGTCACCCACGTCGCACGGCATCACCAGCTCCGAGCCCACCGAGGCCGCCAGCGGCGCCACCCGCTTCTTCAGCGCCTCGCCCTGGTAGGAGAACGCAAGCTGCGCGCCCGCCTCGGCGCAGGCCCTGGCGATGCCCCAGGCGATGGACTTGTCGTTGGCGACCCCCATGATCAGGCCGCGCCGGCCGTCCATCAGCTGCATCGACATATCCCCGCGCCCCGCTTTTCTGCCGCAACGTCAGGTCGCTTTAGGCCATCGCCGGGGACGCATCAAGGCCGGCCGATGGCGGCCCTTGCCGCCCCTTGCCGCCGCGTTGCGGGGCCGCATCTTGCGCCCCGGCACGCGCAGCGCCATTAACCGGCGCAATATTCGGAGGACCCCCATGGCCGACCGCAGCGGCATCTTTGCCGGAGACGACCCGTTTGCCATCGCCCGCGCCTGGCTGGCCGAGGCCGAGGGTTCCGAGCCCAACGACCCCAACGCCATCGCGCTGGCGACGGTGGACGCGGACGGCATGCCCAATGCGCGGATGGTGCTGCTCAAGGACATCGAGTCCGCCAGTTTCGTGTTCTACACGAATTACGAAAGCCGCAAGGCTGCCGAGATCGAGGGTGCCGGCAAGGCCGCCTTCGTGCTGCACTGGAAATCCCTGCGCCGGCAGATCCGCGTCCGCGGCCTGACCGCGCGCGAGGACGGGCCCCAGGCGGACGCCTATTACGCCTCCCGCTCGCTGAAAAGCCGGCTGGGCGCCTGGGCCTCGCGCCAGAGCCAGCCGCTGGACAGCCGCGGCACCCTGATGGCCGAGGTCGCCCGCCGCACCGCCGAATTCGGCACCAACCCGCCACGCCCGCCCTTCTGGGGCGGCATCCGCATCACGCCGCTGGAGATCGAGTTCTGGGCCGATGGGGCCTTTCGGCTGCACGACCGCTTCCGCTGGTCCCGCGTCACGGTGGACACCCCGTGGGAGATCGCGCGCCTGAGCCCTTGAGTTGCCTCAGGCCGCGAAAATCGGACCCGCGGCGATGTCCTGCAGGTTCCTTTGCAGGGCAACGCCTCAGGCCGCGAACATGGGAAACGTCACGCCCAGCGCCCAGGCGAGCACCAGGCCAAGGCCGAGGCCCGCCGCGGCGGGCAGGCCCGTGCGGCGGCTGACCCAGCCGGCCATCATGCCGAACAGCAGGAAGAACAGCACGATCACCGGCAGGATGATCACGAGGAAAAACAGGCTCTGGAAGTCAAGCGCCACGGCGGCTGCCAGCGAGGCCAGGAACGCCCCCCGCGCCACCAGAACGCGCCAGAACGGGGCCCGGCCGCCCTCGGTCAGGAAGGCATCGCCCAGCATGTAGGCCACCGCGCCGAGGGCCAGCCCCGCGATCACCAGCGCCCGGCCCGCGTGGGGCCAGAACGAGGCCACATAGCGGTCCAGCGCCCCACCGAAGATTGCGATGCCGAACACCGCCACGGCCGCCGCGATCCACCACACCCGGGGCGGAAACTGCCCCTGCAGAACGCCCCAGCGCGCCAGAAACAGCAGCGTCAGTGTCCCGTAGAGCGCGAAGTGGACCGCCAGGTAATCGGCCACCAGCACCGGGAGCAGGCCCGTCTCGATCGGCCACAGGATCAGCGGCACCGCCACGGCTGGCAACAGCGCCACCAGCCAGAACCGTCCCCGCGGCAGGCGGCGCGGCGCCGGCATGCCGTTCTCAGGCCCGCCGGCCGGCAGGAACCGTGCCAGTGGCCAGCCCAGCGCCACCACGCCGCCCAGCAAAAGCACGATCCAGCCGCCGCGCAGCGCCACCGCCCCCTCGGACTGCCGGTCGAAGCTGGCATCGAGCCAGGCCCGCGCCTCGCGCAGCGAGGTGGCGGAGTAGAGCACGCCAACATGCTCGACGCTGGGGCTGAACACCGCGCGCCGGGCGGTGCCGGCGGCGAAGTCGCCCACGGTTTCGGCCGCGCCCGCTTCAGGGGCGGCGAGGTGCAGCGCGCGCAGCGCCTCCTCCTTCAGCCGCGCCTCCCAGTCGCCGACGATGATCAGCAGGTTCGCGGGCGCGTCCCCGGTGACCGCGCGGCTGAACATCGACACCGCCACCACCGCATCGGCGGGCGGGTCCTCCATCGCCTGCCGCACCACGATGTCCGAGGCCATGGAGTGCCCGAGGAACGCCAGCCGTCCGTCGGCGGCGGGATGCGCCAGCGCCACCTCGGCCACCCGCCCGGCCTCGGCCATGAGGAACTGCGTGGTCCCCTGCACGGTGGTGACATCGCCCGACATCGGCTGCGGGTTGCGGCCATGGCCCTGGAAATCGAACGAGGCCACCAGATAGCCTGCCCGGGCCAGCGTCAGGGCAAACGGCTCCATCAGTTGCTGCGAGCCGGCGAAGCCATGGGCGATCACCACCGCCGGAGCGGGCCCGGCGCCGGGGATGCTGTAGAGCGTCACGGGGGTGCCTTCGTCGAGCTGCAGCGCTGTGATCTCCAGCCCGGTGCGGTCGGCCTCCAGCCGCCAGATCGACAGCCCTATCGCCGCCAGTGCCAGAACTGCCACAACCCAGCGCATGTGCCCGCCTCCTGCCTGCCTGCTGCGGAGCTAGCGGACCGGTCCCGGCCCGACGAGCCCCGCCGCGGCGGCAAAGCCCAAAAGCCGCGCCCGCGCAAGGGGTGCGCGGGCGCGGCGACCTTCAGGCTCGTGCTGGCTCCGGTGTCAGCTCACTCGGCTGCCCAGCCGGAGACGGCCTTGACCTCGAGGAAATCCTCGATGCCCCAGGCGCCGGCCTCCCGGCCGTTGCCCGACTGCTTCATGCCGCCGAACGGGGCGCCGCGGCCGCGGCTCTTGCCGTTCATCTCGACCATGCCCGCACGCAGGCGCCGCGCCACGCGGTTGCGCCGGGCGCCGTCCTGGCTCTGGACGTAGTTGGTCAGGCCGTAGACGGTGTCGTTGGCGATCTTGATCGCTTCCTCCTCGCTGTCGAAGGGGATGATCGACAGGACGGGCCCGAAGATCTCCTCGCGCGCGATAGTCATGTCGTTGTGCACGTCGGCAAAGACGGTGGGGCGGACGTAGTATCCGCGGTTCAGGCCCTCGGGCCGGCCCAGGCCGCCGGCGACCAGCCGCGCGCCTTCGTCCATGCCCTTCTGGATCAGCGCCTGGATCTTGTCGAACTGGGTTTCGCTCACCACCGGGCCGATGTGCTTGCCCGCCTCGGAGGCCGGGCCCACACGGGTCGCCTCGGCCAGCCCACGCGCGGTTTCCACAGCCTGGTCGTAGGCCGAGCGTTCCACCAGCATCCGGGTCGGTGCGTTGCAGCTCTGGCCCGAGTTGTTGAAGCAATGCGCCGCGCCGCGCTTCACGGCCTTCTCGTCGGCGTCGGCGAAGATCAGGTTCGCACCCTTGCCGCCCAGTTCCAAGTGCACCCGCTTGAGCGTGTCGGCGGCGTTCTTGGAAATGAGAATCCCCGCGCGGGTGGAGCCGGTGAAGCTGACCATGTCCACGTCGGGATGGACCGACAGCTGCGTGCCCACGCCGGGCCCGTCGCCGTTCACCAGGTTGAACACGCCCGGGGGAACGCCCGCATCGTGCATGATCTCGGCGAACACCAGCGCAGAGAGGGGCGCGATCTCCGACGGCTTCAGCACCATCGGACAGCCCGCCAGCAGCGCCGCGCCGACCTTCAGCGTCACCTGGTTCATCGGCCAGTTCCAGGGCGTGATCAGCGCCGCAACCCCCACCGCCTCGCGGATGATGCGGTCCTCGGGGGCGTGGTCGCCGAGGGGTTCGATGAAGCCGATTTCGGGCTGGGCACGGGCGAGGTTTTCGAGGTTCCAGATTCCCGCTCCCACCTGGGAGGCGCGGGACATTTCGATGGGCGCGCCCATCTCCAGGCTCATGGCCTGTGCCAGATCCTCGGCGCGGGACTTGTAGACCTCGATGACCTTTTCCACCAGCGCCAGACGCTCGGCCGGGTCGGTGTAGGCGAAGCTGTCGAAGGCCTCGCGGGCGGCGGCCACGGCGGCGTCGGTGTCGGCCTGTCCGCCCAGGCTGATGACCGCACAGACCTCTTCGGTGGAGGGGTCGATGACGTCGCAGTCGGTGCCTTCGCGGGGAGCGACCCATTGGCCGCCGATGTAGAACTCGCGCTTCTCGAGCATGGGATCTCCCTTTCCTTTGACGGCAAGGTGGCACCGCCGCCGGGGGGCCGCAAGGGGGCGCCGCGTGTCAGTCGGTGCGGTCGCGGCTGAAGGCATAGACCACGCAGCCCGCCAGCAGCAGGAGGCCGAAAAAGCCGAAGAGCATGGCATAGGCGGCCTCGGCGTCGGGGCCGGCGGCGTTGTGGACCCGTGCGGAGGCGAGCTGGAACAGCCCAACCCCGCCGATGCAGAAGAGGTTCATCAGTGTCACGCCCCGCCCCATCAGATGCGGCGGGAACAGCGCGCGGGCATGGGCCATCACCATCGGGTAGGAGGCGCCGAAAAAGCCCACCCCCGCCAGCAGCGCCGCCGCCGCCCAGGGGCTGTCGGCCGGCAGTGCCCACAGCGCGCCGAGGCAGGCCGTGCCGGCCAGGTTGCCCGCCAGCACCACCCCCTTGCGCGTGCCCAGGAGCCGGTCGAGCGGGCCATAGGCGAAATTGCCCAGCACCATCGCCATCGCCATCACCAGCGAGGCCTGCCCGATCAGGGTGGACCCCGCGCCGAAGACCTCGTCGAAATAGGGGCCGACCCAGAGGCCCCGGATTCCGGCCGCGGGGGCGTAGTTCACGGCCGTCATGGGCAGGATCAGCCACAGCGCGGGGATCCGCAGCAGGTCCAGCAGGCTGCCACCGCCGGCCGCGGGCGCGGGTGGCGGGTCCTCGACGAAGCGCCAGATCGCCAGCGCCACCAGTGCCGTCACGGCCGCGAGCAGCACCATCGCACCCCGCCAGCCCAGCGCCTCGGCCGCCAGCGTCAGCGGCCAGGCGGCGGCGATGTTGCCCAGGGACCCCGCCCCCAGGATCGCCCCGGCCATGGTCGCGAACACCGCCGCCGGATAGACCCGCGCGAGGATCAGGTAGGACGCCATCAGCACCGGCGAACACCCAAGCCCCAGCAGCACCATCGCCACGGTAATCCAGGCGGGGCCCTGCGCCGCCGCGAAGACCAGCGCGCCGCCGCCGCCCAGCACCCCCAGCAAGGCCGCCGTCGTGCGCCTCGGCCCGATGTGGTCCAGCGCCCAGCCCACCGGAAGTTGCGCCAATGCAAAGGCCAGGAACCATAGCCCCGAGGCGCGGGCGAGCCCGTCCGCCGTGGTGCCCAGATCGGCCCCCAGTTCGGGCGCCAGCACCGCCAGAAAGGCCCGGTAGAACTGGCTGAGCACATAGCCCAGCAGCAGAAAGCCGATGCCGTTGCGCATCCGCCCTGTCTCCTCCCTTGGCGTCGCGGGGGCCGCGATCCTGGCGCCCTCCCGGCGCCGCGGACCCCTGTGCCGCAGCGTCGGGGCGGGGACAACCCCGGCCCGCGGTTCTGTGAGGAGCGTCCGGGGGGCGGTCAGTCCGGGGCAGGGTCAGCCGCGGTGGCCCGGATCTCGGCGATCTGGTCGCCGTCCTGTCCGGCCCGTGCGGCGGCGACGAGGGCTGCGAA
>SKMM01000114.1 GCA_007121055.1 Paracoccaceae bacterium
CCCCCGGCCGGATCGAGTTCGCCCCCACCGACAGCGCCGCCCCCGACCTCGCGGCGCGCCTTGCCCAGCGGCTGCAGGGCTGGACCGGCGCGCGCTGGGCGGTCAGCGTGGTGGCTGCGGGCGACACCCCCACCATCGCCGAGGCCCGCGCGGCGGCCCAGGACGCCGCCCGCGCCTCGGCCCATGACAACCCGCTGGTCCAGGCCGTCTTCGCGGCCTTCCCCAAGGCCGAGATCACCGGGATCCGCCCCCTCCACACCCCACCCGCCCCGGACGAAGCGCTGGCCCCCGCCCCCGACGACCTGCCCGCCGCGGGCGGCGGCGACGACATCCCCGAGGACTGGGACCCGTTCGAGGACGACTGAGGCCTGCGCAGTCCGCGGCGGGGACGGGTTGTGGCGGCACCGGCCTTGGGCGTATCACCGATGCAAAGGGAAGCGACGCACAACAGGGGAGACGCGCAATGCTGAAGGGATTGGGGGGGCTCGGCGGCCTTGGCGATCTGGGCAAGATGATGAAGGCCGCCCAGGAGATGCAGGTCAAGATGACCGAACTGCAGGCCAATCTGGCCGCGGCCACGGTGACGGGCGAAAGCGGCGCGGGGCTGGTGAAGGCCACCGCCACCGGCAAGGGCGAACTGACGGCGCTCGACATCGACCCGTCGATCTTCAATGCCGACGACAAGGAGGTCGTCGAGGACCTGATCCTCGCCGCCATCAAGGACGCCCAGAGCCGGGCCACAGAATACAGCCAGGCCGAGATGCGCAAGCTGACCGAAGGCATGGGGCTGCCTGCGGACATGAAGCTGCCCTTCTGAGGCGCGGAGGGTGGCCGATGCCGGGCGCGAGATCGCAGCGCTGATCGACCAGATGGCCCGGCTGCCGGGCCTCGGGCCGCGCTCGGCCCGCCGGCTGGTGCTGCATCTGCTCAAACGGCGGGGCCAGACGATGCTCCCGCTGGGCCAGGCGCTGGAGCATGTGGCCCGCACCGCGCGGGATTGCGCCGTCTGCGGCAACATCGCCGCCGCCGAGATCTGCGACATCTGCGCAGACCCGGCCCGCGGCGGCGCGGGCCTGTGCGTGGTGGCCGATGTGGCAGACCTGTGGGCGCTGGAGCGCGGCGGGGCGTTCCGTGGGCGCTACCACGTCCTCGGCGGGCTCCTGTCGGCGCTCGACGCCGTCGGCCCCGAGGATCTGCGCATCCCCGCCCTCGTGGCCCGCGTGGCCGGGGAGGAGATCACCGAGGTGATCCTCGCCCTCGACGCCACCGTCGACGGCCAGACCACCGCCCATTACATCGCCGAGGCGCTGGACCCCACCGGCGTCGCGGTGACCTCGCTGGCACAGGGCGTGCCCATCGGCGGCGAGCTCGACTATCTCGACGACGGCACCATCACCGCCGCCCTGCGCGCCCGCCGCTCCTTGTGACGGCCCCCAGCCGCGGAGCGAAGCGGAAGTCCGGGAGAGCAACCCGCTCCCGCGGGGCTGTCGTCGGCCGATCACCGGCCTCGTGCGGGGGCCGCGGCGCGGGCAGTATGCGGACGAAGAGGGCTTTTCCCAGCAGGTCCCCTAGGCAATCGGGCCGGGGCCGGCAGCGTATGGCGGAGGGGCCGGAACGGGGTCTGCAGGGCAAGGAGGGGCTGGGCGCGGACATGGCAAGGCCTGCCTGGCAATCAGGCTCTTCTTTGCGCGAGGACAGCTTCCCCCTGCGGACAGGCGCCGCACCCGGGCCCGGCGACCCAAAGCGCCCTTGCACTGGCCGGCCGATGCGCGTTCCCTGATCCCGCGCCCGCAGGAGCCGTGCATGCCGCCCACCCGCTTCACCCTGCCCGATCCGGACGCCGAGGCGCGGCTCGCGCGGGTTCTGGGCCGGCTGATGCGGGATTTCGCCGAGGTTCTGGAGGATCTGGGTGAGGTCGAGGTGGCGCGCCATCTGCCATGGCCGGAGATGTGGCGCGACGCCTCCGACCTGCTCCCCGGGCCCGATCCGTCCCCCTGGCCCGACCCGGCCCCGCCCCGGCTGGTCGAGGCGCAGGCCATCGCCTTTCAGCTCCTCGCCATCGCCGAGGAAAACGCCACCGCCCAGCGCCGCCGCGCCGCCGAGGAGGCCGGCCGGATGGAGGCCGACCCCGGCTCCTGGGACCAGCACCTCGCCCGGCTGCGGGCACGCGGGCTGGACGCCGCCGAGATCGCCCGCGCCATTGCCGCCCTGCGGGTCGAGCCGGTGTTCACCGCCCACCCCACCGAGGCGCAGCGCGCCACCGTGCTGGCCCATCACCGCGCGCTCTACCGGCTGGTGGTGGAGCTGGAGAACAGCATGTGGAGCCCCACCGAGCGCGCGGCCATCGACGCGGGCATCCGCGCCCATCTGGAGCGGCTGTGGCGCACCGGCGGGGTGTTTCTGGAAAAACCCAGCGTGGCCGACGAACGCCGCAACCAGCTCCACTACCTCGGCCGCGCGCTGCCCGATGCACTGCCCTGGGCCGATGCGCGGCTGCGGGCGGCCTGGGCGCGGGCAGGCTTCGACGCGGGGTTGTTGCGGGCACCCACGGTCGGCTTCGGCTCCTGGGTGGGGGGCGACCGGGACGGCAATCCCTTCGTCGATGCCGCCACCACCGCCGAGACGCTGGCGCTCTATCGCGCGGAGGCGTTGGCGCTGCAGCGCAGCGCGCTGGAGGATCTGGGCGCGAAGCTGAGCCTGTCGGGCCTGTTGCAGCCCACGCCCGCGCCGCTCGCCGAATGGATCGCACAGCGCGCGCGGGCCCTGGGGCCGGAGGGGGCGGCGGCGCTCGCGCGCAACCCCGCTGCCGCAAGCGAGGAGCGATGATGGGTCGACAATACGGGAATCGAGGGCGGCCGTGAGCGAAG
>SKMM01000034.1 GCA_007121055.1 Paracoccaceae bacterium
AACAGCGCCGCGACCACGCCGACGCGGGCGCCCTGCTGGCGCTGGCCGAGGCCGAGCTCCTCGCCCCCCTCGACGCCGCCGCCCGGCGCGAGGTCGAGGCCGCCGCCCGCCTCGTGGCCACCGTCACCGCCGTGGTCCCGCTGGCACTCGCCGACGTCACCGCCGCGCTGGTGGCGAACCTGCGCATGATCCGCCGCATCGCCGAGGTCTATGGCGGCCGCGGCGGCCTGCTGGGCGGTTGGCGGCTGACCCGCGCGGTGCTGACCCACCTCGTCGCCACCGGCGCCGTGGCCGTCAGCGACGATTTCGTGGGCACGGTCGCGGGGGGCGGAATGCTCGCCCGCGTCTCGCGCCGCTTCGGCGAGGGCGTGGTCAACGGCGCCCTCACCGCCCGCGTGGGCGTCGCCGCCATGGAGGTCTGCCGCCCGCTCCCGTTCCGCCACCAGCCACCGCCCCGCGTCACTGCGCTGGTCCGCCGGGCCCTCACCGGCCTCTTCGACCGGGCCTGACCGCCGGAGCCGCCTGGGCCATCCCACCCGCGCCGCGGGTCAGGACCGCAGACGTCCATGCCATGTCAGGACCACATCTCCTGACGCGCCCCCTCCCTCAGCGGCGGGCCAGGACCGCGAGACTGGCGCGCAGCTCGGGGCGCACCGGACCCTCGCGCGGGGGGTCGACCAGCGTCGTGAACCAGTCCCCTGGCGGGCTGCGCCCGGCGCGCGCGCCGGGCCAGTGCAGCGCGCGCAGCACCGCCTCGGCGGCGGGCGGAAGCCGGTCGGGCAGGCTTTGGCCCGACAGAACTCCCCACACCCCGGTCCACAGGCGCGCCACCGACCAGGGGTTGTAGCCCCCGCCGCCCAGCACGATCAGCCGCGGCGCCATGTCCCGCAGCGCTGCCACCACCGCGCGATGGGCGTTGTTGGACAGCGCCAGCCGCGACAGAGGGTCCTCCTCCACCGCATCGGCCCCGCATTGCAGCACGATCGCCTCGGGACGCCACTCCGCCACCCGCGGCAGGATCAACCCCTCCAGCACCGCCCGCATCTCGGTGTCGTTGAACCCCCGCGGCACCGGCAGGTTGAACGCAGCCCCCCCCGCGTCGTCCTCCAGCGCCCCGGTGAACGGCCAGCGCCGCTCCTCATGCACCGAGATCAGCCGCACCTCCCGCGAGCCCGCGAATCCGTGCTCCACCCCGTCGCAATGATGCGCGTCGATGTCGACATAGACGAGCCGCCGCAGGCCCAGCCGCTGCAGGCTCAACAGGCACAGCACCGGATCGTTGATGTAGCAAAAGCCCCCGGCGCGGTCGGGAAACGCATGGTGCGTGCCCCCGCCCGGCGCATGCACCACGCCGCCCTGCGCCACCAGCCCTGCGGCCAGCATCGTGCCCCCGGCCGAGGTCGCGGGCCGATGGTACATCTCGGGAAACACCGGGTTCGCCGTGGTCCCGAGCCCGTGCCGGGCGCGGGTGGCGTCGTCCACCGCCCCCTCCGCCTCGGCCCTGCGCAAGGCAGCCACATAGTCCCGGCTGTGCCATATCTCCAGCGCCTCGGGCTTCGCGCGCGGGCTCGTGACATAGGCGCCGGGCGGAAACCACCCCAACGCCCGCGCCAGATCCATCACCGTCGACACACGCGGAATGCGCAGCGGATGCCACGCCCCGTAGCTCGAGCCCCGATACACCTCCGACCCGATGAACCGCGCGGCTCGGACGCCCGCTCCGACGCGCGCCGTGTCCTTCACCGCCGCGTCCCCGCGCTCAGGCCCCGGCCAGCGCCGCCTCCACCGCCCGCACGATCACCCCACCGGTGGGCGAGGCCATCGACCCCCATGTTCCGGCCACCCGGCCATCTGGCCCCAGCAGCACCTTGTTGAAGTTCCAGCGCGGCGCGAAGCCATGGGTCTCGGCAAGCCACGCATAGAAGGGGTGCGCCCGCGAGCCCCGCACCGGGGTGATGCCGGCCATCGGGAAGGTCAGCCCGAAATTCACCTCGCAAAACTGCGCCACCTCGGCGTCGGAGGCGAGCTCCTGGTTGAAGTACCCCGAGGGCACCGCCAGAACCACCAGCCCGCGGTCCGAGAACCGGTCATACAGCGCCTGCATCTCGTCGTACTGCCGCGTGAAGCCGCAGCGCGAGGCGGTGTTGACCACCAGAACCGGCCGGCCGCGCCAGTCGTCCAGCGCCAGCGTCTCGCCCGTCAGCCCGCGGAAGGTCAGCCCCTCGGGCAGCACGGCATCCCCCCGCGCGGCCTGCACACGGCCGGCGCCAAAGCTGGACAGGATCGCGGCCCCGGTGAGGGCGGCAAAGGCAAAAGCGCGGCGCTGCATGGTCGGATCCCCGTCTTGCTCCCGATGTGAACGGCAGCTATCGCACCGGAGCCCGGTTTCAAGCCGGCGGGCGCCAGCCCGGCCCTGCTTGATTTCCCTGTGGCGCAGCTTAGCCTGACTGTCACATACGAGGCCACTTCCATGATCCGCTACGCATTGCGCTGCAGCCGGGGCCACGCCTTCGACGGCTGGTTCCGCTCCGGGCAGGAGTTCGAGACCCTGCGCGGAGCGGGCCATGTCGGCTGCCCCGATTGCGGCGCCACCGATGTGGAGAAGGCGCTGATGACCCCGCAGGTTCGCCCCGCGCGCATCGCCCCCACAGCCGACCCAGCCCCGGCCCCGCAGCCCGACCCCGCGCAGGCCCGCCGCGCCGCCCTCGCCGAGCTCCGCCGAAGGGTGGAGGCCAATTCCGACTATGTCGGCCCGCGCTTCGCCACCGAGGCCCGCGCCATGCACGCGGGCGAGGCCCCCGAACGCGCGATCCACGGCGAGGCCCGCCTCGACGAGGCCCGCGCGCTGCTGGAGGACGGCGT
>SKMM01000242.1 GCA_007121055.1 Paracoccaceae bacterium
GCGGAGGTGGTGATGGACGAGAACCGCGACCTGTTGCAGGCGCTGGCGTGACGGCATGGACATGGGTGCCGCTGAGCGCGCTCATCGTGATCCATGACCGCCAGATCGCCCGGCATGGGGGCGCACCGGGGACGCGGGATCTCGCCTTGCTGGAGATGGGCTGCGCGCGGGCCATGAACCTCGCGGCTTACGGCACGCCGGACCCGTTCGACATCGCTGCCGCCTACGCCTTCGGCATCAGCAAGGCACACGCCTTCGTCGATGGCAACAAGCGGACGGCTTTCGTCGCGGCCTTCACCTTTCTGCGGCTGAACGGACACCCGCTGCGCCCTGACCCGCGGGAGGGCGTGCGCATGATGGAGGCGCTGGCTTCGGGCGAGACAGCCGAGGCCGACTTCGCATCCTGGCTGCGGCAGATGGCACTTCAGTCACCGCCCTCCCCGGGCTGAAGCGGGACCACTCGCGCGGTCCCGCCTCGTCTGCCCCGCCCTTCGGAAAAGGCTGACCCGCCGTCCGAGCGCGCCTCAGCCGCCGCCCCGTCCCACGCCCTCGCGTCCGATGTCGAGTGCTTCGCGCAGCGCGCTCATCCGCGCGGGCGTGACCCTCGGGTCGCTGCCGCAGGAGATGACGCGGATGAACTCGATCCACGCGCGCTCGTTGGAGGTCAGCTCCTCCCACGACCCGGACGGGGCAGTGGGGAGCGTGAAGGTGGTGTCGTCCATGTCGTGCCCGGTCATGCGAACCGGTCCCGCGGTCCCGCCGGTCCACCCTCGCGAGTGGTCAGATCACCGTTCATTTGCCGAAGATCCCTCTCAGCGCGGTCCGCGAGCGTCCGGTCAGACGCGGATCGCTGTTGTCGGAGGCGTCGCGGATCTCGGCCAGCCAGCCGCGCTCGTTCTCGGTGACGGGCGTGCCGAAGATCTCGGTGATTGCCTTCGCCGCCGTCGCGCCCACCGCCTGGTCGAGCGCCAGACGCATCAGGAGCGCGGGGTCCACCTCCAGCGCCTTCGCCAGCGAGGGCACCCGGTCGAGCGGCACCTTGTTGCGCCCGTTCTTGAGGAAGGTCATCATGTTGGCGTTGGCGAAGCCCGCCTCGGAGGCGATCTCCGCCTGGGTCTTGCGGTGCGACAGGTCACGGACGCGGTCCGCGATAAGCCGGGCGGTCGGGGTATTCTCATACGGGTTCATGCTGCGCTCGCTGTTGTGTGTGGTTGGTCACAGCACTTACCTACCGTGCGGTGTGAGCGCGGTCGGGTGGGGAGTGATCTCTGGTCGTTGGGAGCTGCGGTGCGACCGAAGTCCTAGGAAATTCACGCTCGGTGCATGGGGGTGCAGCCGGTGCGCGATGGTCGGGGGCGGCTGAACCCTCCGGGTTGGGGCGAGAGCACGGGACGGCCCGGAGCGGCCGGTCAGGATCGCCGTGACACCGCAGCGCGGGAGCTCCAGCATGGTCATGGGCGTGAGGACGGCGACATATCCGGATAGGTGACCCAGAGTCCTGCATGCCGGAGATCACTATTTCGAAGCGCACATGCCGGTCTGGGCAATGTGGACGGCGTGATGCGCAACGTCGGGTGGGACGTCGCCATGGCTGGCGGGGAGACAGTCGGTATGCCTACCCAGGCGCGAGGAGGGCAGCATTCCTTTGCATGCCACGGCAAGGGCTTGACCTCTGCGGCCCGGGAGGAGATAGGCGCAGGGTCGAAAGGATCGGGGGGGGCTTTGCCTGCTCCGATGGCTATGCCGGGCGCCCATCCCCCGGCCAACCCTGCCTCCCGGACCACTCACCCATGACCCTGACCGAACGCCTTCGGCTGTTCACCGACCGTTTCCGTGCCGAATGGCTGGGCAATCCGCGGGCCGAACTGCTGGCGGGCCTCGTGGTGGCCTTGGCGCTGATCCCCGAGGCGATCGCGTTTTCCATCATCGCGGGGGTGGACCCGAAGGTGGGGCTCTATGCCTCTTTCTCCATCGCGGTGCTGACGGCGATCACCGGCGGGCGGCCGGGCATGATCTCGGCCGCGACGGCGGCGGTGGCGGTGCTGTTCGTGGGGCTCGTGCGCGACCACGGGCTGGAATACCTGCTGGCCGCCACCGTGCTGGCGGGGCTGATCCAGATCGGTATCGGGGCGCTGCGGCTGTCCTTCGTGATGAAGTTCGTGTCGCGCTCGGTGCTGACGGGCTTCGTCAACGCGCTGGCGATCCTGATCTTCATGGCGCAGATCCCCGAGTTGGTCGGCGTGCCCTGGATCACCTATGTGCTGGTGGCCGCGGGCCTCGGCATCATCTACGGCCTGCCCTATCTGACCACCGCGGTGCCCTCGCCGCTCATTGCCATCGTGCTGCTGACCGGGGTGGTCTGGGCCACGGGGACCGAGGTGCGCACCATCGCCGACATGGGCGCGCTGCCCGACACGCTGCCGGTGTTCCTGATCCCGAACGTGCCGCTGAATTTCGAGACGCTGACGATCATCCTGCCGGTGTCGCTGGCCGTCGCCATCGTCGGGCTGCTGGAGAGCCTGATGACGGCCTCCATCGTGGATGAACTGACCGACACGACCTCGGACAAGGACCGCGAATGCGTGGGCCAGGGCGTGGCCAACACCGCCACCGGCTTCATCGGCGGGATGGCCGGCTGCGCCATGATCGGGCAGTCGATCATCAACGTCAAATCCGGCGGCCGGGCGCGGCTGTCGTCCTTCACCGCCGGGGTGCTCTTGCTGTTCCTGATCTTGGTGCTGGGCGATTTCGTCCGCTCCATCCCCATGGCGGCGCTGGTGGCGGTGATGATCATGGTCTCCATCGGCACGTTTTCCTGGAGTTCGGTGAAGAACCTGCGCGTGCATCC
>SKMM01000003.1 GCA_007121055.1 Paracoccaceae bacterium
CTTGGGCGGTGGGGGCATGGGGCATGGCGGACATTGGAACATATATGGAACAAACCCTCCTCCAGGCAAGCCCCGGGCGTTCCCAAGCCCGAAGATCCCGGTGCCGGCCGTCGATGCGGCACTCCGCATCCGCCGCGCTCGGCGGGACCGCCCCTGCCACCAGACCCCGGAGCTGCCCTGCAGCGCCCGACCCTGACCTTGTCAGTGGCGGACCGGCCTTCCTCCCGCAGGGTCTCGCCGCGCCCACGCCCACCGGGTCTGGCCGCAGCGCCGTACCCGGCGCGGTCGGCAGGCCCCGCCCAAAAAGAGGGGGCCGCGGCACTGGCCGCGACCCCGGTTCGGTGGAAAGGGGCAGGATCAGCGGCGCACAAGGCGGTCGTAATCCTCGACCATCTGGCGGGCCAGCGCGCCCACCTCGAAGGTGTAGTCTCCGATCTGGCCCACGGGGGTGACCTCGGCGGCCGTGCCGGTGAGCCAGCATTGCTCGAAGCCTTCGAGCTCGGAGGCCTCGATGTGGCGTTCGTGGACGCGGATCTGGCGCTCGCCCAGCAGCCCGATGACCGAGCGGCGGGTGATGCCGTCGAGGAAGCAGTCGGGCTTGGGGGTGTGCACCTCGCCCTCCTTGACGAAGAAGATGTTGGCGCCGGTGGCCTCGGCCACATAGCCGCGGTAGTCGAACATCATGGCGTCCGAACAGCCCTTCGCCTCGGCCGCATGCTTGGCCATGGTGCAGATCATGTAGAGGCCCGCGGCCTTGGCCTGATAGGGAGCGGTGTCGGGGGCGGGACGGCGCCACTTGGCGATGTCGAGCCGCGCGCCGCGCACCCGAGCATCGCCGTAATAGGCGCCCCATTCCCAGGCCGCGACCGCCAGCCGCACCGGGTTGCGGCGTGCAGCAACCCCCATGTCCTCGCCCGCGCCGCGCCAGGCGATGGCGCGGACATAGGCGTCGGTCAGGCCATTGGCGGCCAGAACCTCGGCCTTGGCGGCCTCGATCTGGTCGACGGTGAAGGGGATCTCGAAATCGATCATCTCGGCCGACCGGCGCAGCCGTTCGGAATGCTCGCGGCTCTTGAAGATGCGCCCGCCATAGGCCCGCTCGCCCTCGAACACCGACGACGCGTAGTGCATGGCATGGGTCAGCAGGTGGACATTGGCCTCGCGCCACGGCACCAGCGCGCCGTCCATCCAGATCATCCCGTCGCGGTCGTCATAGGCTCCGGCCATGGCCCCCCTCCCCGGTTTGCGTGATGTTGCGCAAGATATGGCCGGTTCGGACATGAAGTTGCGCCAATTGCGGGCGACTCGCTAACAGTGGCGCCTTGGAATGTCAACAAGACTGACGTAACCTGTGCGGTGCGGAGGGCGTGCCGCGCCTGGGAGGCGGCGGGGCTGTGGAAGGACGGATGGCATGAACGACCGCGGCATGGGATGGGAGCAGCCGGGGGCGCCCGCGCCCTCGGGCGGCGAGGCGCTGCTGTTCTTGACCGACGAGCAGCTGCGCAAGGGGATCGAGGCGATGTTCTTCGCCTATCGCGGCTTCACCGCCGACCCCGACCGCATCCTGGCCGAACAGGATTACGGCCGCGCCCATCACCGGGCGCTGCATTTCATCAACCGGATGCCCGGGACGACGGTGACGAACCTGCTGGCGATCCTCGGGGTCACCAAGCAGTCGCTGAACCGGGTGCTGCGGACGCTGATCGCCGACGGGCTGGTGGAGAGCCGGGTGGGCCGGTCGGACCGGCGCGAGCGCAACCTGCACCTGACCGAGGCCGGCGAGGCGCTGGAGCGGCGGCTGTCGGCGGCGCAACGGGCGCGGATGCGCGCGGCCTACCGCGCGGCCGGCCCCGAGGCGGTGGCGGGCTTCCGTCAGGTGCTGGAGGCGATGATGGACGACGAGAGCCGCCGCCAGTACCAAGGTCTGCGGGAGCCGAGGGGCTGAGACCATGCCGACCGAGACCGCGCCGCATATCCTGATCGTCGACGACGACGCCCGGATCCGCGCGCTTTTGCAGAAATTCCTGCAGGCGCGGGGGTTCTGGGTGACGGCGGCGCGGGATGCCGCGCATGCGCGCCGGCTGCTGGCGGGGCTCGCGTTCGATCTGGTGGTGCTCGACGTGATGATGCCGGGCGAGGACGGGCTGAGCCTGACGCGGCATCTGCGGGCCGAAGGCTCGGTGCCGGTCCTGCTGCTGACCGCGCGGGGCGAGACCGACGCCCGCATCGCGGGGCTGGAAGCCGGGGCGGATGACTACCTGCCCAAGCCTTTCGACCCCAAGGAGCTTTTGCTGCGCATCAACGCGATCCTGCGGCGGGTGCCGCAGGAGGTGGCGCTGCCGCGGCTGCTGCACCTGGGCCCGGTGCGCTATGACGTGGAGCGCGGCGAGCTTTGGCGCGGCAGCGAGCCCGTGCGGCTGACAGCCACCGAAGGCGCACTTCTACGCATCTTCGCCGCCCGCCCGGGCGAGCCCCTGTCGCGGCTGGCTCTGATGGAAGAGCTGGGGACGGGTCGAGGTGGCGCCGAGCCCATACAGGAGCGGGCCGTGGACGTGCACATCACCCGTCTGCGGCGCAAGCTGGAGGACGACCCCCGCCAGTCGCGATACCTGCAGACGGTGCGGGGCGAAGGCTACATGCTCGTTCCCGACTGATCCGGCCGCCGGCTTCCGTCCACTCACCCCGCTGGCGCCGGAGCCATGCCTGCCGAGGCGTCCCGCCCGAACCGGCTCTGATGATGTGACCGCCCCCCGACGGCATCGATGTGCCAAGGTGGGTCTGCGAGGATCCACATGGGGGAGCGGTCATGTCGGAGATTATCACGGTCGGGCTCGACCTGGCGAAGAA
>SKMM01000157.1 GCA_007121055.1 Paracoccaceae bacterium
CCTCGGCCGCGACCTTCCGCGGCTCGGACAAGCGCGGCGGGGCCAATGGCGCGCGCATCCGGCTGGCGCCGCAGAAGGACTGGGAGGTCAACCAGCCCGAGCAGCTGGCCAAGGTGCTGGCGACGCTGGGCGATATCCAGCACGCCTTCAACGAGGACGCGCCCGGCGGCAAGCGCATCTCGCTGGCCGATCTGATCGTGCTGGGGGGGTGCGCGGCCATCGAGGAAGCCGCGCGCAAGGGCGGCCATGACATCGCCGTTCCCTTCACCCCGGGCCGGATGGACGCGTCGGCCGAGCAGACCGACGTGGACAGCTTCACCGTGCTGGAGCCCTACGCCGACGGCTTCCGCAACTACCAGAAGACCCGCTACACCCTCTCGCCCGAGGAGCTGCTGGTCGACCGCGCGCAACTCCTGACGCTGACCGCGCCGGAGATGACCGTGCTGGTGGGCGGGCTGCGGGTGCTGGGCGCCAACCACGGCGGTTCGGCGCATGGCGTCTTCACCGACCGGGTCGGCACGCTCTCCAACGACTTCTTCGTCAACATCCTCGACATGGGGGTGGAGTGGAAGCCGGTGGACGCGGACGCGCTGGCCTTCGAGGGCCGCGACCGCAAGTCCGGCGCAGTGAAATGGACCGCGACGCGGGTGGACCTGGTGTTCGGCTCCAACTCGCAGCTGCGCGCCCTGTCGGAGGTCTATGGCCAGGCCGATGCGGGCCGCAAGTTCGTCGAGGATTTCGTCGCCGCCTGGACCAAGGTGATGAACGCCGACCGCTTCGATCTGGCCTGATCGGGCCCGGAAACGGACGGGGGCGGCGCGCCGGACCACGGGCGCGCCGCCCCTTTTTCGCAGGAGAGGGCAGGGTGAGCCACCGTTTCGACATCCGCGTCTATTACGAGGACACCGACCTCGCCGGCATCGTCTATTACGCCAACTACCTGAAGTTCATCGAGCGCGCCCGCAGCGAATGGGTGCGGGGGCTGGGCCTCGACCAGACCCGCCTGCGCGCGGACCAGGGCATCGTCTTTGCCGTCCGCCGCGTCGAGGCCGACTACCTCGCCCCGGCCCGCTTCGACGACCTCCTGACCGTCACCACCGCGCTCGACGGCCTCTCCCCGGCCCGGCTGACCCTGCGCCAGCAGGTGCTGCGCGGCGCCGCGATGCTGTTCGATGCCCGCGTCACCCTTGTCGCCCTGACCGACACGGGCCGCCCGGCGCGCCTGCCGCAGGCGCTGCGGGACCTTGCGCCGCGCTGACGCCTGCCGGGGCAGGGTCGGCGGGCTGCCGCCACAATCCCGCCACAGCGGCGCAAAATGACGCACAAGTGTTGGCGCCCCCCCTGCAAAAAGGCTAGACTGCGGATAAAGCGTCGCGGCCCACGCGACCGGTCCCGGAACGAGCAGAGATGATTCCCTATCAGATGGCTTCCGCCGCGGAGCTTGATCTTTCGTTACTCGGCCTTTTCCTGAAGGCCGACATCGTCGTGAAACTGGTGATGATCATCCTGATCGTCGCCAGTTTCTGGGCCTGGGCGATCATCGTCCAGAAACTGCTGGATTTCCGCCGCGCCCGGAGCGAGGCGACCTCCTTCGACAATTCCTTCTGGTCGGGCGAGCCCCTCGACGATCTGTTCGAGCGGCTGGGCCCCGAGCCCTCGGGCCCCTCGCAGCGCGTCTTCGCCGCCGGCATGGCCGAGTGGCGCCGCAGCCTGCGCGACGACGGCCGGCTGATCCCCGGCGCGCAATCCCGCATCGAGCGCTCGATGGACGTGGCCATCGCCCGCGAGGCCGACCGCCACAACTCCGGCCTGACCTTCCTCGCCTCGGTCGGCTCGGCCTCGCCCTTCATCGGGCTGTTCGGCACGGTCTGGGGGATCATGCGGGCATTCACCGACATCGCCCAGGCGCAGAACACCAACCTCGCGGTGGTGGCGCCTGGCATCGCCGAGGCGCTGCTGGCCACCGGGCTGGGGCTGCTGGCGGCCATCCCGGCGGTGATCTTCTACAACAAGCTCTCCAACGACAGCGAGCGTATCGTGGCGGGCTACGAGTCCTTCGCCGACGAGTTCTCGACCATCCTGTCGCGCCAGCTGGGAGACTGAGATGGGCGCCGGGGTGCAGAGCAGCGAACCGGGCCGCCGCGGCAAGCGCCGGCGCAACCGGCCGATGGCCGAGATCAACGTCACGCCCTTCGTCGACGTGATGCTGGTCTTGCTGATCATCTTCATGGTGGCCGCGCCGATGCTGACGGTGGGGGTGCCGGTGGAACTGCCCCGCACCGCCGCCGGCGCGCTGCCCGCCGAGGCCGAGGAGCCGCTGACCGTCACCCTCACCGCCGACGGCCGGATCCTGATCATGACCACCGAGACCGCCCCGGGCGAGTTCATCCCCCGGATGCGCGCCGTGGCGGCCGAACGCCGCGGCGACAAGGTGTTCCTGCGCGCCGATGGCGGCATCCCCTATGAGCGGGTGGTGCAGGTGATGGGCGCGCTCAATGCCGGCGGCTTCGCCAATATCGGGCTGGTGACCGACCAGGGCGGACCCGCCTTCGACGAGCTCGGCGGCTGAGCCGGCGCCGGCCGCCGCGCAGCACCGCGGCACAGCCCGATGTGGAGGCACAGGTCGGGCCCATGAATCTGGAGAACAGGAGCGCTTGGAGACCGGCACGAAGATATCCGCCCTTGCGCATGCGGGGCTGATCGCCTGGGTGGTGGTCGGCGGCGTCTTTCCGGCGTCCGACCGCGCACGCCCGCTCCCCGCCGTCACCGAGGTCTCGCTGATCACCGCCGAGGAGTTCGCCGCCCTCTCGCCCCCCCGCGCCACCGCCCCCACCCCGCCCGCCC
>SKMM01000254.1 GCA_007121055.1 Paracoccaceae bacterium
CAGGGGGCGCCTCTGGCGCCGTTCTACCATTTCGCCTGTGCTCGTTGGGTGGGGGCGTCCGGACCGGTCGCGTTTCTGAATTTGGGCGGTGTGGGGAACCTGACCTGGGTGGATTCGGGGGCGGCAAGGCCTGAGGTGCCAGGCGCGCTGGTGGCGTTCGACACGGGGCCTGCGAATGCGCCGATGGATGATCTGATGGCGGCGCGGCGGGGCGTGGCGCGGGACGAGGGTGGGGCTTTGGCCGGGTCGGGGCGGGTTGCGCAAGGGGTGTTGGAGCGGCTGCTGGAGGACGGGTATCTGGCGCGGGGGGCGCCGAAGTCTCTGGATCGCGGGGATTTTCCGGGGCTTCTGCCGGCGCTGGAGGGGTTGGGGGATGCCGATGCGCTGGCCACGGCCACGGCCTTCTCGGCGGCCTGTGTGGCGCGGGGGCTGGAGCTGCTGCCCGCGCGGCCGGAGCGCTTGCTGGTCACCGGCGGGGGCCGGCACAACGCAACGTTGATGGCGATGCTGGCCGCGCGCTGCGGGTGCCCGGTGGCGCCGGTGGAGGCGGTGGGGCTGGACGGCGATCTTCTGGAGGCGCAGGCGTTTGCCCATCTCGCGGTGCGGGTGCTGCGGGGGCTGCCGCTTTCGGCGCCGGGCACGACGGGGGTGCCGCGGCCGGTGTGCGGCGGACGGATCGCGCGGCCCGAGACGGTGGGCTGAGGCACGCTGCTGGGGTCGGGGAGGAGCGGCGCAAGCGGTAAGGGGTCCGGGTATCCGCGTTGGTGGCACGGGGCAGGTGGTCCGGCCAGCGGAGGCCGGCGGACGGGACCGGGGCTTCGTCGGGCGCGGCTGCCCTCTGGCGGGGGCGGCAGGGCGCGGCTATATGCGCGCCATGTCTCAGGTGCCTCCCTCCGCGCCCGGCTTGCCATTTGCCAAGATGCATGGGCTGGGCAATGATTTCGTCGTGATCGACCGGCGGGCGGCGGCGCGCGGGGCCGCGGTGACGCCGGCGCTGGTGCGCGCGCTGGGGGACCGGCACCGCGGCGTGGGGTTCGACCAGATGGCGGTGATGGATGCGGGCGACGGCGGGGCGCTGGAGCTGACCTTCTACAACCCCGACGGCTCGGAGTCGGCGGCCTGCGGGAACGCCACGCGCTGCATCGCGGCGTCCGAGATGGCGGCGACCGGGGCCGACCGGCTGGTGCTGCGCACCGGGCGCGGCGCGCTGGTGGCCGAAATGCGGGATGGCGTGGTGCGGGTGAACATGGGCGCGCCGCTGACCGGCTGGCGCGAGGTGCCGCTGGCGCGCGAGGTGGACACGCTGCACCTGCCCATTCCGGGCGATCCGGTGGCGACGGGGATGGGCAATCCGCATTGCACCTTCTTCGTGGACGACGCGGATGCGCTGGACCTGCACAGCTTCGGACCCGCCCATGAGAGCCATCCGCTGTTTCCCGAGCGTACCAATGTGGAGCTGGTCACGGTGCTGGGCCCCGACCGGCTGCGGCTGCGGATCTGGGAACGGGGGACGGGGGTGACGCTCGCCTCGGGTTCGTGCTCCTGCGCGGCGGCGGTGGCGGCGGCGCGCCGGGGCCTGACCGGGCGGCGGGTCGCGGTGGAGGTCGATGGCGGCACGCTGGAGGTCGACTGGACCGAGGAGGGGGTGTGGCTGGCCGGCCCCACGGCGCATGTGTTCGACGGGGTGATCCCGGCGGCCTTCCTGCGCGGGCTAGGATGAGCGGGGCCGGGGCCATGCCAGATGGCGCGGGCAGGCAGAGTGGTGCCCGCCCGCCGGTGTTTGCCACCTTCGGCTGCCGGCTGAATGCCTATGAGACCGAGGCGATGACCCGGCTGGCCGCGCAGGCGGGGGTCGGTGATGCGGTGGTCGTGAACACCTGCGCCGTGACCGCCGAGGCGGTGCGGAAGGCGCGCCAGGAGATCCGCAGGCTCGCGCGCGCCAACCCGGGGGCGGCGGTGATCGTGACGGGATGCGCGGCGCAGGTGGAGCCCGAGACCTTCGCCGCAATGCCCGAGGTCACCCATGTCATCGGCAACGCCGAGAAGATGGAGGCCGCGACCTGGGCGCGGATGGCCCCCGACCTGATCGGGCAGACCGAGCGCGTGCAGGTCAACGACATCATGGCTGTGCGCGAGACCGCGGGGCACCTGATCGACGGGTTCGGGACGCGGGCGCGGGCCTATGTGCAGGTGCAGAACGGGTGTGACCACCGCTGCACCTTCTGCATCATCCCCTACGGTCGGGGGAACTCGCGCTCGGTGCCCGCGGGAGTGGTGGTCGAGCAGATCGCGCGGCTGGTGGGCGAGGGCTACAACGAGGTGGTGCTGACGGGGGTGGATTTGACCTCGTGGGGGGCGGACCTGCCGGGGCAGCCGCGGCTGGGGGATCTGGTGCGGCGGATCCTGCGGCTGGTGCAGGGGCTGCCGCGGCTGCGGATTTCCTCCATCGATTCGATTGAGGCGGACCCGGCGCTGATGGCGGCCCTGGCCGAGGAGGAGCGGCTGATGCCGCATCTGCACCTGAGCCTGCAGCATGGCAGCGACCTCATCCTCAAGCGCATGAAGCGGCGGCATCTGTCTGGGGATGCAGTGAAATTCTGCGAGGAAGCCTGCCGGCTGCGGCCCGACATCGTGTTCGGCGCGGACATCATCGCGGGCTTTCCCACCGAGACGGAGGCGGATTTCGCCCGCTCGCTGGAGCTGGTGGAGGCCTGCGGGCTGACATTCCTGCATGTGTTCCCGTTCAGCCCGCGCCCCGGCACGCCGGCCGCGCGGATGCCGCAGGTGGCGGGCGATGCGATCCGCGCCCGCGCCGCCCGGTTGCGCGAGGCCGGCGCGCGG
>SKMM01000235.1 GCA_007121055.1 Paracoccaceae bacterium
GCCCCCAGCGCCGACGCGCCCTGCAGCAGACCGCGCCGGCTGAGCCCGCGGCCGAAACCGTGCCCGTGGCCACGCCCGTGAAATGACGACATCCCGTATCCTCCATGTTGCGGGGCGGCGTCGGGCCGGTGCGGCGCCGGCGCCCCGTTATCGTTCCGAGCGGCCCGCGCAGCATGGCGCCGGTCGGGCCGGCAGGGAGTGTTGTGCGGCATGCATACCCCCCTGCCGGCAGAACTCAACCCTGTTGGCATGACGGCGCCATGACAGCCCCGTGCGGCAGGGGGCCGCGCGGGGCCGCGGGGCGGGCGCCGATTCCCCCCTCGCAAGCCGGGGGCAGGTTGCCTATAGAGGCGCGCGGACACAGCCGAGCGGAGCGCCCATGACCGCCGATCTCTCGCCCGCCGATCGGGCCAAATACGCCGCCGCCCGCCGGTCGGTCGATTTCGTCGAGGACGGGATGAAGCTGGGGCTCGGGACGGGCTCCACCGCCGCGTGGATGGTGCGGTGTCTCGCGGACCGGGTGCGGGCCGAGGGGCTGCGGATCACCTGCGTGCCGACCTCGCAGGCGACGGCGGCCCAGGCCGCGCGGCTGGGGCTGCCCCTGACCACGCTGGACGACACGCCGCGGCTGGACCTGACCATCGACGGGACGGACGAATTCGACCCCAATTTCGACCTGATCAAGGGCGGCGGCGGGGCGCATCTGCGCGAAAAGATCGTGGCCTCGGCCTCGGCCGAGATGCTGGTGATCGCGGACGCCACCAAGGAGGTGGCCTGCCTGGGGGCCTTTCCGCTGCCGGTGGAGGTGGTGGAGTTCGGCCTCGCCGCCACAAGGGCGCAGATCACCGACGCGCTGGAGAGCGCGGACGTGATGGGCCACGAGGCGCGGTTGCGTATGGCCGGCGAGGCGCCGTTCCGCACCGACCAGGGCAACCTGATCCTGGATCTGCACCTGCGCCGGATCGGGGACGCGCGGCGGCTGTCGCTGCTGCTGAACCGCATTCCGGGGGTGGTGGAGAACGGGCTGTTCCTGGGCATCTGCACCCGCATCGTGATCGGCCATGGCGACGGCCGCACCGAGCTGCGCGAGGCCGGCCGCGGGGGCGCGGACCGCACCCCGCCCGCGGCACGCGACGCGGGCAACCTGTTCGACGACCTGCCGGGCTAAGCCGCCCGCGCCGGGTTCGGCATCAAGACATCAGGGAGGGGGCATGGCCTTCGACGTGGATCTGTTCGTGATCGGTGGCGGCTCGGGCGGGGTGCGCGCGGCGCGCATCGCGGCCGAGGCGGGCGCCCGCGTGGCGCTGGCCGAGGAAAGCCGCATGGGCGGCACCTGCGTGATCCGCGGCTGCGTGCCGAAGAAGCTGATGGTCTTCGCCTCGGCCTTTCCCGACGCCATGGAGGATGCCCGCGCCTATGGCTGGGGGGCTGAGGTCGGCGCCTTCGACTGGCCCGCGTTCCGGGGCAAGCTGCACGCCGAGCTTGCGCGGCTGGAGGGCGTCTACCGCGCCAACCTGACCCGCGCGGGCGTGGCCATCCACGACGCCCGCGCCTCCGTCGCCGACCCCCACACGGTCCGGCTGGCGGACGGCACCGAGATCAGCGCGGCCCATATCCTCGTCGCCACCGGCGGGCGGCCCTTCATCCCCGAGCCCTTCGCCGCGCTGCGCGATCAGGGCCACCCGGTCCTCGTCTCCGACGACATTTTCGATCTGGAGGCGCTGCCGCGGTCGATCCTGATCCTTGGCGGCGGCTATATCGGCTGCGAGTTCGCCTCGATCCTGCATGGGCTGGGGGTGGAGGTGACGCAGCTTGTCCGCGGCGCGCAGATCCTGCGCGGCTTCGACGAGGAGGCGCGGGGGCATCTGGCGGATTCGCTCATCGCCCGGGGCATCGACCTGCATTGCGGCACCGATCTGCTGGCGCTGGAGCCCTCCGAGGGCGGCCTGCGCGCGAAATCCACCGACGGGCGCGAGCGGGTGGTGGAGGCGGTGCTGTTCGCCACCGGTCGGGTGCCGAACTCGGACGGGCTGGGGTTGGCCGAACAGGGGGTGACCATCGGCCGGCGCGGCGAGGTGGTGGTGGACGACTGGTCGCAGACCGGCGTGCCCTCGATCTATGCCATCGGCGATGTCACCGACCGCATCGCGCTGACGCCGGTGGCGATACGCGAGGGGCATGCCTTCGCCGACACCGTGTTCGGCGCGAAGCCCACCCGGGCGGACCACGACCTCGTGGCCTCGGCGGTGTTCACCCGGCCCGAGCTGGGCTCGGTGGGCCTTACCGAGGAGGAGGCGCGCGCCCGCGGCCCCATCGAGGTCTATGCCACCTCCTTCCGGGCCATGCATCAGGCCTTTGCGGGCCGGTCCGAGCGCGTGATGATGAAGCTGATCGTGGATGCCGACAGCCGCCGCGTGGTGGGCTGCCACATCATCGCCGACGGCGCGGGCGAGATGATCCAGCTTGCCGCCATCGCCCTCAAGATGGGCGCCACCAAGGAGGATTTCGACCGCACGGTCGCCGTCCACCCCACCATGGCCGAGGAGCTGGTGACCCTCCGCACCCCCGTCCGCCGGGGCTGAGATGGCGCTGGCGGGGCGCGAGTTCACCGTTCTGGGCGGCGGCGTCGCCGGGCTTGCGGCCGCGCTGGCGCTGGCCCGCCGCGGCGCCCGGGTCGAGGTGCTGGAACAGGCCCCCGAGATCGCCGAGGTCGGTGCCGTCCTGCAGATCAGCCCCAACGGCGCGCGCGTGCTGCGGGCGCTGGGCCTGGTCGAGGCGCTGGCGCGGGCGGCCTTGCCGGGCGAAGCGGTGGAGCTGCGCTGCGGGCAGACCGGCGGCC
>SKMM01000413.1 GCA_007121055.1 Paracoccaceae bacterium
AGCGCGGCCCGCGTCAGCGCCCCGTCCGGCCGCGCCAGATCGTCGATCACGTCGAAATGATGCCGCCCCGGCGCCACCGTCAGCGGCGCGCCCCAGGCCGCGGCCAGCCCCCGCGCCTGCTCCAGGAACACCGGCCGCTCCTCGCCCCCAACCCAGACATGCAGCACAGCCCCCGGCCGGGGGGCCTGCAACGCGGGGCTCTCGGCCTCCGCCTCGGCCGCATCCAGCCCCCAGTCGGCGTTCATGGCGAGCCCCCTCAGCGGCCGCAGATCGCCCAGCGGCGAGATCGCCACCGCCCGCGCCAACCGCCCCGCCACCGGCCCCAGCGCCCCGGTCAGGTCCGCACACAGCATCCGCGCCGCCAGATGCCCGCCCGCCGAGTGCCCTGTCACCACCAGCGGCCCCGCGGGCACCTCGGCCGCCATCGTCCCCAGCGCCGTGGCGATCTCGGCGGTGATGGCGCCGATCCGCGCCTCGGGCGCCAGCGTGTAGCCCGGCAGCGCCGCGGCCCAGCCCCGCCCCACCGCGCCGCCCGCCAGATGCGACCAGTCCCCCCGCCCGAACGCCCGCCAGTACCCGCCATGCACGAACACCATCAGGCCCTTCGGCGGCCCCTCGGGCAGGAACAGGTCGAACCGCTGCCGCGCGCCGGGCCCGTACGGCAGATCCAGCCGCGCCTGGGCCCCAAGCCCTGCCCGAAACGCCGCCGCCTGCGCCGCCCAGGCGGCCGGATAGCCCTCCGCCCCGGGGATGAAGGGCGCGTTGGCATAGGCGGTGTCGAGGTCCTCGGCCATGGCCCCTCCGGTGCGCGCGGCTGGACAACGCCGCCCCGCGCGGGCATGCCATGGGCAATGCCCTCAGGCAAGGAGACTGGCCATGCTCGACACCGCCACCGATCTCAAGTCGCGTCTCAATGACCCGTCGCTTCTGGAAACCCGCGCCTTCGTCGCGGGCCAGTGGGTCGACGCCGATGACGGCGCCACCTTCCCCGTCACCAACCCCGCGCGCGGCGACACCATCGCCGAGGTGGCCGACCTCGGCCGCGCCGAGACCGCCCGCGCCATCGCCGCCGCCGACGCGGCCCGCCACGGCTGGGCCGCCCGCACCGCCAAGGAACGCGCGCAAGCCTTGCGCCGCTGGTACGACCTGATGGTCGAAAACGCCGACGACCTCGCCGCGATCCTGACCGCCGAGATGGGCAAGCCGCTGGCCGAGGCGAAGGGCGAAATCCTCTACGGCGCCGCCTTCGTCGAATGGTTCGCCGAGGAAGCCAAGCGCATCTATGGCGAGACCATCCCCGGCCACCAGCCCGACAAGCGCATCACCGTCATCCGCCAGCCCATCGGCGTGGTGGCCTCGATCACGCCCTGGAATTTTCCGAACGCGATGATCGCGCGCAAGGTGGCCCCGGCGCTGGCGGCCGGCTGCGGCTTCGTCGGCCGGCCGGCGGCGGAAACCCCGCTCTCGGCGCTGTCGATGGCGGTGCTGGCCGAACGCGCCGGCATCCCCAGGGGGCTTCTGTCCATCATCCCCTCGAAGAAATCCTCCGACATCGGCAAGGAATTCTGTGAGAACCCGGCGGTGCGCAAGCTCACCTTCACCGGCTCCACCGAGGTCGGCCGGATCCTGCTGCGCCAGGCCGCCGACCAGGTCCTGAAATGCTCGATGGAGCTCGGCGGCAACGCCCCCTTCATCGTCTTCGACGACGCCGACCTCGACGCCGCGGTGGCGGGCGCGATGGCCTCCAAGTACCGCAACGCCGGCCAGACCTGCGTCTGCGCCAACCGCATCTATGTGCAGGCCGGAGTCTATGACGCGTTTGCCGAGAAGCTGGCGGCGGCGGTGGCCAAGATGAAGGTCGGCGACGGGCTGGAGGAGGGGGTCGACACCGGGCCCCTGATCAACGTGGCGGCGGTGGAGAAGGTGGAGGCGCACATCGCCGACGCGCTGGCCAAGGGCGGCAAACTGGTGGCGGGCGGCAAGCGCCACGCGCTGGGCGGGTCGTTCTTCGAGCCCACGATTTTGACGGGCGTTACCAAGGACATGGCCGTGGCGCAGGAGGAAACCTTCGGGCCCCTCGCGCCGCTCTTCCGGTTCGAGACGGAGGCGGAGGCGATCGCCCAGGCCAACGACACGATCTTCGGGCTGGCCGCGTATTTCTACGCCCGCGACATCGGGCGGATCACGCGGGTGCAGGAGGGGCTGGAGTACGGGATCGTGGGGGTGAACACCGGGATCATCTCGACCGAGGTGGCGCCCTTCGGGGGGGTCAAGCAGTCGGGGCTGGGGCGCGAGGGGTCGCGGCACGGCATCGAGGAGTTCCTGGAGATGAAGTACATCTGCACCTCCGTCTGAGGTCGCAGCCGCCGCCCGCCGCCCGTGAAGCCCATGGAAAACAGGGGTTTGGCGGGAGGCGGCGGAAGCGGCTTGCCAGTGCGGGGGCGGGGCGGTGATGATGCGCGCCGGAGGGGAGGGCCCATGCGCAAGTTCCTGGTCGTGCTGGATGACAGTCGCGAATGTTTGAATGCGATACGGTTTGCTGCGTTGCGGGCGAAGGCGACGGGGGGTGGGGTGACGATTCTGGCGGTGATTGCGCCGGAGGAGTTTCAGCATTGGGTGGGGGTGGCGGACCTGATGCGGGCCGAGGCGCGGGAGCGGATTGAGGCGCATTATCAAGTGTTTGCGCGGTGGATGACGACGCGGCAGGGGGTCGAGCCGGAGCTGGTGGTGCGCGAGGGGGAGGCGGTGGAGCAGATCCTGGCGCAGATCGCGGAGGACCCGGAGATCGCGGTTCTGGTGCTGGGCGCGGGCAGCGAGACGGAAG
>SKMM01000227.1 GCA_007121055.1 Paracoccaceae bacterium
CATCGGCTCGGACAAGGTGCTGCCCTACATGAAGCCGCAGGACGAGCCCAACCCGGCGATGGGCTGGCGCGCGATCCGGGTGGGGCTGGACAAGCCCGGGGTGATGCGCATGCAGCTGCAGGCGCTGATCCGCGCCGCCGAGGGCCGGCCGCTGACGGTGATGTTTCCCTTCGTCACGCGGGTGGACGAGTTCCTGGAGTCGCGCGACCACCTGATGCGCGAGCTGGAGCGGGAGGAACGGCTGGGCCACAGCCTGCCCAAGCGGGTGGAGGTGGGGGCAATGCTGGAGACGCCGGCGATGGCCTATGCGCCGCGGCGGTTCTTCGAGGCGGTGGATTTCATCTCGATCGGCGGCAACGACCTGAAGCAGTTCTTCTTTGCCGCGGACCGCGAGAACGAGCGGGTGCGGCGGCGCTATGACACGCTGTCGGTGGGGTATCTGGATTTCATCGAGGGGATCGTGCGGCGCTGCGCCGAGGTGGGCACGCCGCTGTCCTTCTGCGGCGAGGATGCCGGGCGGCCGCTCGAGGCGCTGTCGCTGGCGGCGATCGGGATGCGCAGCCTGTCGATGCGCCCGGCCTCCATCGGGCCGGTGAAACATCTGCTGCGCCGGGTGGACCTGCGCGACGCGCGCGGGGTGATCGACGACGCGCGCGCGGCGGGCGCGGACACGGTGCGGCCGGCGCTTATGCAGTGGCTGGCGACGCTGGACCCTGCGGACTGAGGCCGCACGCCGGCCACGCCTCCGAACCGGCGTCAATCCCGGACCGGTGATGGATCAGCGATGACCGGACGCGGGCGCGGGCCGACTGCCGGCCCGGATCAGGCCACCGGGCCCGGCGGTCAGTTGATGAGCGTGGGGCGGGTGACGGCCTTGCCGTTGGAGGGCAGCACGCCGAGGCGCTTGGCGACCTCGGTGTAGGCGTCGGCGAGGTTGCCCAGGTCGCGGCGGAACACGTCCTTGTCGAGCTTCTCGCCCGTGCGCATGTCCCACAGCCGGCAGCTGTCGGGGCTGATCTCGTCGGCCACGATCAGGCGCTGGAAATCGCCCTCCCAGATCCGGCCGATCTCGATCTTGAAATCCACGAGCTTGATGCCGACGCCCAGCATCACGCCGGACAGGAAGTCGTTCACCCGAAGCGCGAGTTGCACCATGTCGTCGAGGTCCTGCTGGCTGGCCCAGCCGAAGGCGATGATGTGCTCCTCGCTCACAAGCGGGTCGCCCAGCGCGTCGTCCTTGTAGTAGAACTCGACGATGGGGCGCGGCAGCGGCGTGCCCTCCTCGATCCCCAGCCGCTTGGACAGCGAGCCGGCGGCGACGTTGCGGACCACCACTTCCAGCGGGATAATTTCAACGGCGCGAATGAGTTGTTCGCGCATGTTGATGCGGCGGATGAAATGCGTGGGCACGCCGATGGCGTTCAGCCCCGACATGAAGAATTCGGACAGCCGGTTGTTCAGCACGCCCTTGCCGTCGATCACGGCCTTCTTCTCGGCGTTGAAGGCGGTGGCGTCGTCCTTGAAGTACTGCACCAGAGTGCCGGGCTCGGGCCCCTCGTAAAGGACCTTGGCCTTGCCCTCGTAGACCTTCGTGCGTCTTGCCATGGAAACTCCGATCGGGCCGGTGCGGCCCGGCTGAAACCTGTGCGAGACATAGGCGAAACGCGTCTCACCCGCAAGCGGCACGCCATTCGCGCCATGGGCGCCGGCAAAGGGTCCCCCGGGATGGGCCCGGGATGGGCGGGCCGGGGGCCTTGCGGTCGGGCGCCGGAGGGGGGACACCGGGGCATCGCAGCGAGGGAGGCACGGGATGAAGCTGTTGCGCTGGGGCCCCGCGGGGGCGGAGCGGCCGGGAATGCTGGACGGGGCGGGGCGGATGCGCGACCTGTCGGGGGTGGTGGACGACATCGCGGGCGCGGTGCTGTCGGACGAAGGGCTCGACCGGTTGCGGGGGCTCGACGCCGCCGCCCTGCCGGAGGTGCCGGAGGGCAGCCGGCTGGGTCCCTGCGTGGGGGGCACGGGCAAGTTCGTCTGCATAGGACTGAACTTTGCCGACCACGCCGCCGAGGCGGGCCTGCCGGTGCCGCCGGAGCCGGTGATCTTCCTCAAGGCCACCTCGGCCATCTGCGGGCCGGAGGATGCGGTGGTGATCCCCCGCGGCGCTGTCAAGACCGACTGGGAGGTGGAGCTGGCCGTCATCATCGGCACCCGGGCCAAATATCTGACCGAGGCCGAGGCGCTGGCCTATGTCGCGGGCTATGCCGTGGCCAATGACGTGAGCGAACGCGCGTTCCAGTCCGAGCGCGCGGGGCAATGGACCAAGGGCAAGAGCTGCGACGGCTTCGGCCCGCTGGGGCCCTGGCTGGTGACGCGGGACGAGGTCGCCGACCCGCAGGCGCTGGAGATGTGGCTGACGGTGAATGGCGAGACGATGCAGGCGGGCTCCACCGCGACCATGGTCTACGGGGTGGCGCATCTGGTCAGCTACCTGTCGCAGTTCATGACGCTGCACCCGGGCGACGTGATCTCCACCGGGACGCCGCCGGGGGTGGGGATGGGGATGACGCCCCAGCGCTTCCTGAAGCCGGGCGACGTCATGGAGCTGGGGATCGCGGGGCTGGGCCGGCAGCGGCAGGCGCTGGTGGCCGATCCGGGCTGAGGCCCCTGCCCCCGCGCCCTGCCCCAGGCGTGGGTTTAGTCGCCCACGGCGCGGATCAGCTTGCGCTCCAGCACGCGCAGGACCTGGCGCAGGTCGTGGCCGCGTTTCAGGACATGCCCGCCGGGGCCGAGGACGGCGTACATGCCCTGGCGGTGGCGCAGGCG
>SKMM01000324.1 GCA_007121055.1 Paracoccaceae bacterium
CCCGCGCCGCATCTGCTGCCGGCCCAGCGGCGCCTCCACGAGGTCATCGGCCAGACGCTCCGGCGCGGCGGTGCGCAGCGGGTCGAGGAGGCCCGTCTCGGCGATGCGTGCCTCGATCTCGTCGGGCGGGGTCTCGGGGAAGGGCGCGAGGCTGCGGCCGGGGCCGCGCAGCGCCTCGATGCCGGGGATCAGCCCGTCATGTTCGGCGATGGCGGCGGCGACCTCGGCGGGGGAGCGATCGAGATGCTCGGCCAGCAGGTCGTCGCGCAGGGCGGTGAGGACGCGCTCGGTCTGCCCGTCGCCCGCGAAGGCCACGTTGCATTCGGTGTCGAGGCCCATGGAGCGGTTGTTGAGGTTGGCCGAGCCCAGATGCAGGAAACGCCCGTCGATGATCATGGCCTTGGCGTGGATCTTGAGGGGGGAGGCGCCGTCCGGGCCCAGCAGCGCCACATAGACCCGCAGCCGGTCCTCGGCGTCGGCCGCGCGCAGCATCGCCAGCACCCGGCGCTGGCAGATCCCCACGGTGGTCTGCGCCAGCCAACCCGTGGGCTCGCGCGGGAGCAGCACGACGATCTCGGGGCCGCGAGGTTCCTGCAGCCGGGCGCGCAGGGCGTCGGCCACGCTGGCGGCGGTCAGGAACTGGTTCTCGATGTAGATCCAGCGGCGGGCGGCGGCGATGGAGGCCAGCAGCAGCGCCTCGATCTCGCGCCGCTCGCCCAGGGTCTTCCAGGCGGGGCGGGTGCGGGCGATGGCGAGGTCGATGTCGCGCAGGTCGGGCACGAGCGCGTCGGGCCAAGGGTCCGCGGTGTGGGGCACGTCGGGCAGGGTCCGGCCGGTGGCCACCTGCCAGCGTTCGCGGGCGAGCTCGGCGATGGCCCGGGCCGCGGGGCCGTCGAATGCAAGCTGAATGTCATGGACCGGCTGCGGGTCGGTTCCGTCGGGCAGCCGGCGGCGGGGATCGCCGGGGATATGGGCGCGGCCGTCCAGCCGCTCGATGGCGAAATCCATGCCGCCCACGAAGGCCAGCGCGTCGTCGATCACCACGATCTTCTGGTGATGCGCGGCGCCCAGCGGGTGCTGGTTGTCGAGCACATGCTGCGCGCGGGCATGGGCGATCCAGTCGAGCCGCAGCCGCGGCAGCCATTCGCGGTCGAGCTTGAACAGGAGCGGCGAGTCCCAGTGCAGGACCTGGATGCCCAGCCCCTCGCGCGTTTCCAGCAGATGGGTCAGGAAGGGGCCGATGCGGTTGGGCACCCCCTCCTTGGCGGCTTCGGGAAACTCCAGCCGCAGGCGGCTGTTGACGTCCCAGCCGATGATCAGGATGGAGTGGCGGGCCCGCAGGGCGGCCTGCTTGAAAGCGCGGAAATAGGCCTCGCCGTCGATCAGGAATGCCAGCTTACTGGCCCGAGCGACCTTCCAGCAGGTCTCGCCGGGGCGGAAAACCTCTGCCAGCGTCACGTCCTGCCTCCCGAGCGGCTGCCCGGGTGCATCCTCCGGGGGGCGTCGGGCGGTGTCAACGCCGGCGGGCGGGGTCATGCGGCCTTGCTGGCCTCGCCCTCGGTCAGGATGGCGTGGAGCGCGACCGGGTCGGTGTTGGCGCGCAGCTTGGCGCAGCGGTCGGCGTCGCGCATGGTGCGGCTGACCAGCGCCAGCGCCCGCAGATGCTCCACCCCGGCGTCGCGGGGCGCGAACAGCGCAAAGACCAGATCCACCGGCTGGCGGTCCACCGACCCGAAGTCGAGCGGCCGTTCGAGGCGGAAGAACACGCCCGAGACCTGGGCGAGCCCGTCGATGCGGGCATGGGGCAGCGCGATGCCGTGGCCCACGCCGGTGGGGCCGAGGCCCTCGCGCTCCTGCAGGGCCTCCACCGCCTCGGCGGCGCCGAAGTGGTAAAGCCCGGCGCCGACCTCGGCGAGGTCCTGGAACAGGCGCTTCTTGCTGGTCACATGGCCGACGACCCGCACGGCCGCCGGTGACACGAGGCTGGAGAGTTTCATGCAGCTGCCTCTGGCTGTGGCTGTGGGGGGCGCCGGGGGCCGCCCTGTGCGGACTGCGAGGCCGGGGTGGGCCGCGGCGTCACCCCTGCTCGGCGGGATCGATCCAGCCGATATTGCCGTCGTCGCGTCGATAGACCACGTTCACGCCACCGTGGCGTTCGTTCCGGAACACGAGAACCGGCGCTGAGGCCAGTTCCATCTGCATCACCGCCTCGCCCGCGGAAAGTTTGGGGATCCGCATCTCCATCTCCGCGATGATGATGGGCTGCAAGCCTTCGGGTTCGGCCTCTTCCTCTTGCGACCCACCTGCCAAGACATAGCCCGACGCGCCGCCGAATTCCACCGGCTGCACGCGGTCGCGGTGATGGTCCTTCAAGCGCCGTTTGTAGCGGCGGAGCTGCTTTTCCATCTTGTCGCGGCAGGCTTCGAAGGCGGCGTAGATCTCGCCTGCGCTGGCCTTGGCCTGGGCGGTCAGGCCGCTGGGCAGATGCACAAGCGCCTCGCAGACGTAGTTGTGAGCATCGCGCGAGAACACGACGGTCGCGTCGGTGGGGTTCTGGGCGTATTTCTCCATCACCGCGGCAAGCCCGTCGGCCACATGGATCTGCAGGGCATTGCCCACGTCGATCTGCTTGCCGCTGATCTGGGTTCGCATCTTGGTCCCTCCGCTTCCGGCGCCCTGCCCCGCGGCGCCCCCGTGCCCCCTGCGCGGCCGACTGTCAACCGGTCTGGCCGTACCGCCTGGAGTCCGCCGGACCGCGCAGCCGCGCGATGCGCCGGCGCAGGTGCGACGGGGGCAGGTTCATCCACTGGCGATATTTGGCGACAGTTCGCCGGGCTATGTCAATTCCCTCTGCCGCCAGCAGCCCACGCAGCGCCTCGTCCGACAGTGGCGCCCCGGGTGGCTCGGCCGCGATCAGCCGGGCGATCCGGTCGCGCACGGCAAATCCCGCCAGCGCCGGCCCCTCGGCCTGCGGCAGGGGAGCCGCCAGGAACGCCGAAAGCGGCAGGAGCCGGCCGCGCAGGTCGATCGCCTTTCCAGCCACGGCGCGCCCCACGGTGGAGGGGTGGAGATCCAGCGCCGTGGCCACGGCCCGGCGGCTAAGCGGGCGCAGCCGCTCCGGCCCGTTGGCCACGAAGTCGGCCTGCGCCTCCAGCAGGAAGGCGCCGATTCGCTCCAGCGTGTCCCCACGGGCCTGGACCGCGGCCACCAACGCCTGCGCGCGGGCGCGGGCGTCGGCGGCCTCGGGCGATGCTGGCGGGTCGGCCATCAGATCGGCGTCGAGGCCGAGCCTGGGCGCGGCGGCTTCGGTGCGGCGCACCTGCAGGCGGCCCTTCGCGTCGGGCTCGGCCACGAGGTCCGCCACCAGCGCGGGCGCGCGGTCGGTGCTGGCCAGCGGATGCGCCTTGAGGCCCGGCAGCAGCGCCGCGATACGCTCCAGCGCGGGCCGGTCGAGGCCCAGCGTCCGGCCCAGCGACCGCCAGTCACGAGCGACGAAGGCCTCCAGGTGCGCCACGACCTGGGCGGCCTGGCCGGGGGGAAGCCCGCGGTCGGCGAGTTGCAGCGCCAGGCATTCGGGCAGGTTGCGCGCGCCCACCCCGGCGGGCTCGCAGCTCTGCAGCGCCGCGAGGCCGGCCTCTGCAACGTCAAGGGGCACGCCGAGGTCGGCCGCCACCTCGGCCAGCGGGGTGTCGAGATAGCCATCCTCGCGCAGGTCGGCAGCAAGGTGGATGGCCATGGCGCGCACCGTATCGGGCAGGCGCATCAGCCCGATCTGCGCGACGAGGTCCTGCAATTGGGAGGGTTCGGCGGCCAGCGCCTCGGCCGCGCCCTCGCCCGCCACGGGGGTGGCTCCGCGCCAGCGCAGATAGGGGTTCACGGCAAGTTCACGGGCAATCTCGGCCTGCAGGTCGGCCGCGGGCAGCCGCAGCAGCGACAGTGACTGCTGCATGGCGGGCGCCAGTTGGGGACGCTGGGAAAGGCCCGTGCGCAGGCCGGGGCCGCCCCCCTGAACGCGCGACGTCATGGCCGGCGTTCGGGGCGGGCCTCAGACCATGCGGAAGCCCTCGCCCAGATAGACGCGGCGCACCTTCTCATCGCCCACCACCTCCTCCGGCGTGCCGCTCATCAGTACCGTGCCGTCGTGCAGGATATAGGCGCGGTCCACGATTTCCAGCGTGGCGCGGACATTGTGGTCGGTGATCAGTACGCCGATGCCGCGGCGGCGCAGATCGGACACAAGCTCGCGAATGTCGCCCACTGCAATGGGGTCGACCCCGGCGAAGGGTTCGTCCAGGAGCAGGTACTTGGGGTTCGCGGCGAGGCAGCGCGCGATCTCCACCCGCCGGCGTTCGCCGCCCGAGAGCGCCAGAGCGGGCGCCTGGCGCAGGTGGGTGATGGAAAACTCGGACAGGAGCTCCTCCAGCCGGTCGGCGCGGCGGCGGCGGTCACGCTCGGCGATCTCGAGCACGGCGAGGATGTTGTCCTGCACGTTGAGGCCGCGGAAGATCGACACCTCCTGCGGCAGATAGCCGATGCCGAGCCGGGCGCGGCGGTACATGGGCAGCCCGCCGACCTCGGCGCCGTCGAGCCGCACGCTGCCGGCCTCGGGCGCCACCAGTCCCGCGATGGCGTAGAAGCAGGTGGTCTTGCCCGAACCGTTTGGGCCGAGCAGCGCCACCACCTCGCCGCGGCCCAGATCGAGGCTGACGTCGCGGATGACGGGACGCTTGCGATAGCTCTTGCGCAGGCCGCGGACCTGCAGGCCCGGGCCTGAACCGGTGGCGGCCAGGGTGGGCGGAGCGCTCATTCGCCGCTAGCGGGCAGGATGACGCTGCGCACCCGCCCCTCCATCCGCCCGGTGCCCGTGGCCAGGTCGATCACCAGCCGGTCACCGGCCAGCGCGTTGGCGCCTTGCGTCAGAAGCACGTCGCCCTCCAGCGTCAGCTGGCCCGCATCGAGGTCATAGAGCGCCTGGCCGGCCTCGGCCGCGTCATCGGGGGTGACGAGCGTGACGTTGCCGGTGGCGCGCATCCGGCTGATGCGGTTCTGGCCGGTGTCGGGATCGGCGCCGTAGGACACCACCAGGCGGTCCGACGCAAGGCGCAGCCCGTCCTGCACCACCAGCACCTCGCCGGTGAAGTCGGCTGTCCCGCCGTCGCGGTCGACATCGAGCGCCTCGGCCTCGATCTCCACCGGCGCGGCGCGGTCCACGGCGAGGCCGGAGAACGGGACCTGGGTCTGCGCGGCAGCGGCGGCGGGGATCAGCATGGCCAGGGCAAGGAAGCTGCGGATCATGGCGGGGCTCCGGTCCCGGGTGGCGCGGGGGGCTGGTGGACGAGGCGGACGCCACCGGTGAAGCGCATCCGCGACCCGAGCTCGGTCGGGCGCGCGTCGGGGGCCTCGGAGGGGGGGTGATCGATGACCATGGCGCCCGCGTCGATGCGGCCGAGCGGGCCGGTGCCGGTGACCGGGCCTGGGCTGACGAGGTGGCTTCGGTCGAGGGCGACCTCCAGCAGGTCCGAGCGCAGGCGGTGGCCGGCCTGGTCGCGCAGGTCCACCTCGCCCCGGAGCAGCAACAGCCCGGCCGCCTGGTCCACGGTGGCACTGTTGGACGACAGCCATCGTTCTGCGCCGTCCGGGGCGCGCAGCGTGGCGTCGACGTCCAGCGCCTCGGTCGTTTCGCGGGCGCCGGCGGCGATCCGCACGGTGGCGGCGGTCAGCGTCAGCGCGGTGCCGTCGGGGGCTGCGCTGGTGAAGCGCGGCGCGGTGATGCGCGGGTCGCGGGCCAGATCCTCGGCGTCCACCGTGGCGTAGGGCAGCGCCCGGGAGGGATCGATCTCCCGCGACAGCAGGAACAGCATGGACAGAAGCCCCAGCGCCACCAGCGGCAGCGCGATGCGCAGCCCGGCCACGAGGCGGCTGTGCAGGGCGTCGGACCGGACCATGTCACTCTCCCGTTGCCCGCGCCGCCGGGCCGGGGCCCCGGTCAGTGCGCGAAGATGTCCACCTCGGGCCAACCGCCGAGGTCGAGCTCGGCCCGCACCGGCAGGAAATCGAAACAGGCCTGCGCGAGCGCCAGCCGGTCTTCGCGCGCCAGCATCGCCTCCAGCGCGGCCTTCAGACGGTGCAGATAGAGCACATCGGAGGCCGCATAGGCAAGCTGCGCCTCGCTGAGGGCCGGCGCGCCCCAGTCCGAGCTTTGCTGCTGCTTGGAGATGTCGACGCCCAGATGCTCGGCCAGGAGGTACTTCAGGCCATGCCGGTCGGTGTAGGTGCGCACGAGCTTGGAGGCGATCTTGGTGCACCAGACCGGGCTGGTGCGTGCCCCTAGCCCCGCGCGCAGCGCCGCCACGTCGAAGCGGGCGAAGTGGAAGAGCTTGAGCGTCGCTGGGTCCTCGAACAGGCGCACGAGGTTCGGCGCCCCGGTCTGGCCGCGGGCGATGCGGACCAGATGCGCGGTGCCGTCGCCGGCCGACAGCTGAACAAGGCAGAGCCGGTCGCGCACGGGGTTGAGGCCCATGGTCTCGGTGTCCACGGCCACAACCGGGCCGAGGTCCAGATCGGCGGGCAGGTCGCCCTCGTGCAGGGTAACGGTCACGGGCGCCCTCACTCGTCCGACAGGCGGCTGACGATGACGGTCACCTCGGGCTTCTTTCCGATCTCCTCCATGCAGATCTGCCGCACCACCCGGCGCAGCCCGTCGTCGAGCGCGTCGTCATCGGCGCGGGTCTTGCGGCCCGCGCGGTCCACGTAGGCAGTGAGTTCCCGCTCCAGCACGTCGACAAGCTCTGCACCCGAGCGGCCGCGTTCGGCGATGCCGCGCAGCTCGCACCAGGGGTCGCCAAGCGTGTCGTCGTCCTCCATGATCAGCGTCACGGTGACATGGCCGTTCAGCGCAAGCCGCATCCGGTCGCGCACGATGCCGTCGACAGCGCCGTAGATCACCGTGCCGTCGAGATAGAGGCGTCCGGCGTCGATCTGCTCGACCTCGCGGGGCAGGTCGCCGGTGACGTCCATCATCATGCCGTTGGTGACGATGGCGGTGGCGATGCCCGCGTCCTCGGCAAGCTTGGCGTGGGCGCGCAGCATGCGGTGTTCGCCGTGGTTGGGCAGGATCATGTCGGGGCGAAGAAGCGCGTGCACCCGCTCCAGGTCGGGGCGGTTGGCGTGACCCGAGACATGGAAGCGCGACGTGGAGTCGTCCACCACATCGACACCCTTTTCGGAGAAGGCGTTGATGATGGACAGAACGCCCCGCTCGTTGCCCGGGATGGTCTTGGACGAGAACAGGAACAGGTCGCCCTCCTTCAGCTCCAGCCCCAGATAGCGTCCGCGCGCCAGCTGCGCCGAGGCCGCGCGGCGTTCGCCCTGGCTGCCGGTGACGATGAGCATGAGCGAATCGCCGGGGGTTTCGGCGGCGCGTTCGGAACTGATGAGCGGGGGCATGCCGGACAGAATCCCGGTCTCCTGCGCCACGCCCACCATGCGCTGCATGGCCCGGCCCAGCAGGCACACCAGCCGCCCGGCCTCATGCCCGGCCTCGGCCAGCGTCTTCACACGCGCCACGTTGGAGGCGAAGGTGGTGGCGACCACCATGCCCGGGGCGCCCTTGATCAGCTCGGTGATGGGGGCCTTCAGCGTGGATTCCGACCGCCCCTCATGGGGGACGAAGACGTTTGTGGAGTCGCAAACCAGCAGCTTCACCCCCTCGTCGCCGATCCGCGAGAACAGCGCCTCGTCGAAGGGCTCGCCAACAACCGGATCGGTGTCGAGCTTGAAGTCGGCGGCGTGCACGATGCGGCCGGCGGGAGTGTCGATCATCACCGCGGCGGTTTCGGGGATCGAGTGGCTGATGGGCAGGAAGGAAATGCGGAAGGGGCCCGCCTCGATTACATCGGGGTGGGCGTCAACGATGTTGAGCTGGTCGGTCGGCTGGCCCTGCTCCTCCATCTTCATCTGCGCCAGACGCCCGGTGAAGCGGCGGGCATAGACCGGCGCGCGCAGCCGCGACCAGAGGTGGCCCAGCGCGCCCACATGGTCCTCATGGGCGTGGGAGATCACGATGGCCTCCAGCCGGTCGGCGTTCTCGGCCAGCCAGCCCACATCCGGCAGGATCAAGTCCACCCCGGGCGAGCTGTCCATGTTAGGAAAGGTCACGCCGAGGTCCACCAGCACCAGCCGTTCCTTGCCCGGCGCGCCGTAGCCATAGACATAGGCGTTCATGCCCACTTCGCCCGCGCCCCCCAGGGGCAGATAGATCAATCGCTCGCGGCTCATGGATGGTCCTTGTTGAAGTCATGGATGATGCGCAGCCCGTGCATGGTCAGCTCGGGCTCGATGGCGTCGAAGAGCGCGTCCTCTCCGCTGGCAAACAGGGGGGCGAGGCCGCCGGTGCCGACCACCCGCATGGGCCGGCCGCGTTCCTCGCGGATGCGGGCGCAGATGCCGCCGACAAGGCCGACATAGCCCCAGAAGATGCCCGACTGCATGCAGGCCACCGTGTTGCGGCCCACCACCGTCTCGGGGCGGGTAACATCGACATGCGGCAGGGCGGCGGCGGCCATGTGCAGGGCCTCCATCGATAGGTTCACGCCGGGGGCGATCACCCCGCCCTCATAGGCGCCGTCTGGGGCCACCACGTCGAAGGTGGTGGCGGTGCCGAAATCCACCACGATCAGGTCCCCGCCATAGAGGTCGTGGCCGGCCACGGTGTTCACCAGCCGGTCGGGGCCGACCTGGGTGCCGGCATCGACCCGCACCTCCACCGGCAGGCGGCACTCGGGCTTGCCCACCACCAGCGGGCGGCAGTCGAAATAGCGGTTGCACAGGACACGCAGGTTGAACACCACCCGCGGCACGGTCGAGGAGATGATGACGGCGGTCACCGTGGCATCAATCTTCTGCAGCCCCATCAGCGAGGACAGCCAGACGTAATACTGATCCGCCGTGCGCTGGTGTTCGGTGGCGGTGCGCCAGGTGGCCACGAAGCGGCTGCCGTCCCACAGCGAGAAGACGGTGTTGGTGTTGCCGCAATCGATGGCCAGCAGCATCCATGCCCCCCTCAAGGGTCAGAAGAACACCTCGCCCGCCGGAATGCACCGTCGCCCCTCGGCGGTGGCCAGCACCAGCGCGCCGGTGGGGTCGAGCGTCTCGAACACGCCCAACAGCGTCTCGCGCGTGGTCCGCGCCGTCACCCTCTGGCCCAGCCGGGCCGCATGCGCAAGCCATTCCGTCCTGATGGGGGCGAAGCCTTCGGCGGTGAAACGGGCCTGGTGGTCGGCAAAGGCCGGGGCGAGCCGGTCCAGGAAGGCCTCGGGCGCGACCTCCGCACCGGTGGCTTGCGCGAGCGAGACAGGCGGGACCTGGTGCCCCTCGGCCGGCGGCGCGGTGCGCAGATTGACGCCGATGCCGATGGCCAGCCGGGTGACGGCCCCGCCCTGCCCCGCGCTCTCCAGCAGGATGCCCGAGACCTTGCCGCCATCCAGCAGCACGTCATTGGGCCATTTCAGCGCCAGCCTCTCGGGCGCGGCCCAGGTGGCCAGCGCATCCCGCAGCGCCAATGCCGCCACGAAGCTGTAGAGCGCCGCCTCGGGCGCGGGGGCCGCCAGCGGCAGCGCCAACGTCGCCGCAAAATTCCCCGCCGGGTCGATCCACACCCGCCCGCGCCGGCCACGGCCCGCGGTCTGGCGCAGCGCGAGGATCCAGGTCGGCCGGTCCGGGGCGCGCCGGGCGGCCTCAGCCATGGTGCTGTCGGATTCGGCCAGGACCACGCGGTCGACACCGGCGGGCCAGACCCGGCCGGGGGCTGCCTCAGTTGACAAGGCCGGTCGCGGCGGTGACGACAAACGGCTCGATCCCGAACAGGTTGATCACCCCCACCACCATGATCACCGCGGAGGCTCCCAGCAGCACCAGCGGCACCGGCGCCATGCGACCGTCGAGCGGTTCGGCCTCCTCGCCGAAATACATCAGATAGACGATGCGCAGGTAGTAATAGGCCCCGATCACGGACGCCAGCACCCCGGCGATGGCCAGCCACGCCATGCCGGCCTCCACCGCCGCCCACAGCACCCCGAACTTGCCGAAGAAGCCCAGAAGCGGCGGCACGCCGGCCATGGAGAACATCAGCACCAGGATCGCCAGCGCCTTGGCCGGCTCGCGCTTGGAGTACATGTTCAGGCTGGCGATCTCGGTGACATGGCGTCCGCCCCGTTCCATCCCCAGGATGAAGGCGAAGGTGCCGATGTTCATCACCACATAGATCGCCATGTAGACCAGCGTCGCCTGCACGCCGGTTGCCGTGCCCGCGGCGAGCCCCACCATGGCATAGCCCATATGCGCGATGGAGGAATAGGCCATCAGCCGCTTGATGTCGGTCTGCGCCAGCGCCGTGATCGAGCCCAGGAACATCGAGGCCACGGCGAGGAAGGCAATGATCTGCCCCCAGTCGCCAGGCACCGCTCCGAACGCGTCATGCACCAGCCGCGCCAGCAGGATCACGGCCGCCACCTTGGGCGCGGTGGCGAAGAAGGCGGTGATCGGCGTGGGCGCGCCCTCGTACACATCCGGCGTCCACATGTGGAACGGCACAGCCGAGACCTTGAACGCCAGGCCCGCCAACATGAACACAAGCCCCACCAGCAGCCCCAGCGGCATCTCGCCGTCCTGGATGGTGGACAGGATGCCCGCGAACTGCGTGGTGCCGGC
>SKMM01000215.1 GCA_007121055.1 Paracoccaceae bacterium
CCCCGCCCCGGCCCGCTGCGCAGATCAACTGCGGCGCCCGGCCCGCCGCCCACCGCCTCAAGGAGGTCCCCCATGCCATCGCTCCGCGCGCTCGCCGCCAGCCTGCTCCTCGCCACCGCCGCCACCACGCCCGCCGCCGCGCAGGAGCGCACCGACTTCCGCATCGCCTGGTCGATCTATGTGGGCTGGATGCCCTGGGGCCATATCGCCGAGACCGGCATCATGGACCGCTGGGCCGAGCGCTACGGCATCAGTGTCGAGATCGTGCAGATCAACGACTACATCGAATCGATCAACCAGTTCACCGCCGGCGCCTTCGACGGGGTGACGGCCACCAACATGGACACGCTCTCGATCCCCGCGGGCGCGGGCATCGACACCACCGCGCTGATCGTGGGCGACTTCTCCGACGGCAACGACGCGATCATCCGCAAGGGCGAGGGCGACGTCGCCAGCCTCGCGGGCGAGCGCGTGCATCTGGTGGAACTGTCGGTCTCCCACTACCTGCTGGCGCGCGCGCTCGACAGTGTGGGCCTGCGCGAGGCCGACCTCGCCGGCGTCGTCAACACCTCCGACGCCGACATGATCGCGGCCTTCCAGACCCCCGACGTGACCACCGTCGTCACCTGGAACCCGCTCGTGGCCTCGATCCTGGAAGAACCCGACGCCAACCGCATCTTCGACAGCTCCCAGATCCCGGGCGAGATCATCGACCTTCTGGTGGTCAACACCGACACGCTGCAGGCCAACCCCGATTTCGGCCGGGCCCTCGTGGGCGCCTGGTACGAGATGATGGCGCTGATGTCCTCCGACACCCCCGAGGGCGCGGCCGCCCGCACCGCCATGGCCGAGGCCTCGGGCACCGATCTCGCGGGCTTCGAGATGCAGCTCGCCTCCACCCGCATGTTCTACGACCCGGCCGAGGCGGTGGTCTTCGCGTCCTCGCCCGAGCTGCCCGCCACCATGACCGCCGTGGCCGAGTTCCTGTTCGAGCAGGGCATCCTCGGCGAAGGCGCGCCCTCGCCCGATTTCGTCGGCATCGAGTTCCCCGACGGCTCCATCACCGGCGATCCGGCCAATGTCCGCTTCCGCTTCGACACGACCTTCATGCAGATGGCCGCCGACGGCGACCTCTGAGCCGATGCGCTGGATCAACCGCCGGCCGGGCCGCGCGGGGGCCGTGGGCCTGGCGCTGCTGCCCTTCGTGCTGGTGATCGCGCTCTATGCTGCCGCGTCCGAGGCGCGCCGTGCGGTCAACCCCGCCGACCGGCTGCTGCCCGCGCCCGCGCAGCTCATCGAGACCGCGACGCGGCTCGCCAGCGAACCCGACCGCCGCTCGGGCCGCATCCTTCTGTGGTCCGACACCGCCGCCTCGCTGCAGCGCCTCGCCGCCGGGGTGGCGATCGCAGCCGGGATCGCGCTGGTGGCGGGGCTCGCCATCGGCCTCCTGCCGCTCCTGCAGGCCGGGCTCGGCGGCTTCGTGGCCGCGGTCTCGATGGTGCCTCCCCTGGCGGTGCTTCCGATCCTGTTCATCGTCTTCGGGCTGGGCGAGGGCGCCAAGATCGCGCTCATCGCCATCGGCATCACGCCCTTCCTGATCCGCGACCTCGCCGCCCGCACGGCCGAAATCCCCCGCGAGCAACTGGTGAAGGCGCAGACCCTCGGCGCCTCGTCGCTGGCCATCGCGCTGCATGTGGCGCTGCCGCAGATGCTGCCACGGCTGATCGGCGCAGTGCGGCTGGCGCTGGGCCCGGCCTGGCTGTTCCTGATCGCGGCCGAGGCCATCGCGTCGGATGCAGGCCTCGGCTACCGCATCTTCCTCGTGCGCCGCTTCTTCGCCATGGACGTGATCCTCGTCTACGTGCTGTGGATCACGGCGCTCGCGTTCCTGCTCGACCTCGCGCTGCGCTGGCTCGCACGGCGCCTGTCGCGCTGGGCCGAGGCCGCGCCATGAGCCACGTCTCGGTGGAGAACCTGCACCTGGCCTATGCCGGCCGCCCGGTGCTGGAGCGCGTGAACCTGTCCGTTTCCGAGGGCGAGTTCGTCTCCATCGTCGGCGCCTCGGGCTGCGGAAAATCCAGCTTCCTGCGCCTCCTGCTGGACCAGGAACGCCCCACCCGCGGCACCATCACCGTCGCGGGCGCGCCCCTGAAGGGCGAACCCGACCGCAGCCGCGGCATCGTCTTCCAGCGCTATTCGGTGTTCCCGCACATGACCGTGCGCGGCAACCTGATCGCCGCGGACTCGCTCGGAGCCAACCGCCTCGGCCTCCTCGGCCCGCGCGCCCGCCGCGCCGCCCGCGCCCGCGCCGACGAGGCCCTCGACCGCATCGGGCTCGCCCATGTCGCCGACGCCTACCCGGCGGCGCTCTCGGGCGGCATGCAACAGCGCCTCGCCATCGCCCAGGCGCTGGCCGCCCGGCCCAGGGTGCTGCTGCTGGATGAGCCCTTCGGCGCGCTCGACCCCGGCACCCGCACCGCCATGCACGGTTTTCTGGACGAGATGCGCCGCGCCACCGGCATGACCGTCTTCATGGTCTCGCACGACCTTGCCGAGGCGTTCAAACTGGGCGACCGTGTGGTGGTGTTCGACAAGCCGCGCTGGGACCCCCACGACCCCACCGCCTACGGGGCCACCATCACCCTCGACCTCGACGCCCGCACCCGCGCCATCCCCGACACGCCGCCGCAGGAGACGCCCCATGCCGCACCGCTCGCGCCCCCGCCACCCCGGCCCCGCGCCGCGGGCTGACCGCCGCCACCACCACCCAGACCTGACGAAACTCCAGGGCTGGACAGCGATGCGCGCCGAGGCCGACATCCCCGATAGTGAATGGGAGCGCGAAAAGGCCTGGGCGCTGCGTATGGGCCTGACCGGGGCGGACAGCCTCGAGGACCGCTCCATCCCCACCTTCGCCCGCGGCGAGCTGCCGCATTACGCCGGCATCAACACCTTCCTCAAGGCGCCCTACGCCGAGGACGTCACCGAGGTCGGCCTCTACGACGCCACGGTCCTCGGCGCCCCCTTCGACGGCGGCACCACCTACCGCCCCGGCACCCGTTTCGGCCCCCAGGGCATCCGCAAGATCTCCGCCCTCTACACCCCCTACAACTACGAGATGGGCATCGACCTGCGCGAGCAGATGAGCCTGTGCGACGCCGGCGACATCTTCACCATCCCCGCCAACATCGAGAAGACCTTCGACCAGATCAGCCGCGCGGTGGCGCATGTGGCCTCCTCGGGCTCCTTCCCGATCATCCTCGGCGGCGACCACTCCATCGGCTTTCCCTGCGTGCGCGGCATCGCGCAATGCACCTCCAAGAAGATCGGCATCGTCCATTTCGACCGCCACGCCGACATCCAGGAAAAGGACCTGGATGAACGCATGCACACCACGCCGTGGTTCCACTCCACCAACCTGCCCAACGTGCCGGCAAGGAACCTCGTGCAGGTGGGCATCGGCGGCTGGCAGGTCCCGCGCGAGGCGGTGAAGGTCGCCCGCGAGCGCGAGACCAACATCATTACCATGTCCGACATGGAGCGGATGGGCATCGACAAGACCGCCGAGATGGCGCTGGAGATGGCCTGGGACGGCGCCGACATGGTCTACATGTCCTTCGACATCGACAGCATCGACTGCGGCTTCGTCCCCGGCACCGGCTGGCCCGAACCCGGCGGGTTCCTGCCGCGCGAGGCGCTGGCGCTTGCCTCGAAGGTCGCCGCCGAGGGGCTGTGCGGGATGGAACTGGTCGAGGTCTCGCCGCCCTACGACACCTCCGAGATCACCGCGCTGATGGGCACGCGGGTGATCGTGGACGTGCTGGGCGCCATGGTGTCGGCCGGGGTCATGGGCAAGCACAGGCCCCATATCGACAAGCCCGTGAGCTGGCCCATGGGCGACCACGACCCCGCCCGCGACGGCCGGCGCTGGTCCACCCCGGCAAAGGGGCGCTGACATGCCCCACGACATCATCGGCGGAAGTGTCGGCCACAACCACGCCCACGACCCCCTCCACAGCCACCTCCCGCCCGAGGACACCGCCGCCGACCTTCAGGTGCTGACCGCCGAGATCATCGAGGGCTTCCGCACCGCCCGCGACAAGGCCGCCTATCTGCGCATCGCTGGCGTGCCGATGGAGGTCGCGGGCCGCGACGGCCCGCCCCTGAAACTGGTGGACGTGCGGCTGACCACCGAATGGCAGGTCGGCACCGCCTCGCCCGCCTTCGGCACCCGCGAACTGTCCTGGCTCCCCTTCCCGGGCGAGATGATCACCGAACGCACCAACCTCGCCTTCCTCTACGTCTCCCTCGACGAACGCCGCGAACTCGACCTCCGCAGCCTCCTTGCCACCCGCCTCGCCCGCCCACCTGCCGCAACCCCCGACCACACCCGTCCCCACGATCACTCCCACGACACCTCACCCGACCACCCCCACCCCCACGCCGATACGCACAATCACCCGCACCCCGACGCCCACCCCGACGGTCCGACATAAGCCCGCCACGGCCACGCCCCCTCCCACGCCCCGCGCGCGCCTACACCGACGACGACCCGGCGCAGCGCCGCCACCAACTGGCAGCCGAGGGGCTCACGGCAGCACCCGGCGGGAAAAATGCTCCTGCTCCTGCATCGGGCCCAGGTGCGGAGGGACGCGCCCGACCCTGGGAGGGTGCCTCGGAACACCGGTGCTTCGGCGCTTTATGCCAGCCAGGCCCCTCCAACCGCTGTGCTTCTTGCCACGGTGCAATGCGCCCTCCCGGGGGGAGGGTCGGGCGCGGCCCGGGCTGGTCGCCCGGGTCAGGGCATGTGGGGAACTTGGCAAGGAAATTTTGCGACATCGCACCGGAATTGGAATGGGCCTCAGACTTCTTCAGCGGCCTGCCAAAGCCCTCTCCCCCCAGCGCCGCGCAGACGGGTGACCCCACCCGAACCCGAGGCCTCGTGCCCGCCCAGTCCCACGTTGCGCGCTACGAAACCCTTCGGCCTGACCCTCTTGCGCCCCCACCCCCAAACGCGCCCGGGCCAAGCCACCAGCCCAGTCCTCCGCCCCACCGGATCATCGCCCCCTGGGAATCGGACCCGCCCGCCCCCGCCGGCCCGACCCGAAATCCCAACCGGACCGCCCTGTCACGCACAGCCTGCGCCGCCCAATGATCTCCGCCGATCCGCCGGCACGGTTTGACAGCGGACCGCTGCTCGGTCAGTCCCAACACCGGCGGCCCCCCGGGGACAGCCCCCCAACGCGCCCTACAACCGACCTCAGACCGGCTCCACCGCCCCGCACATGCCCCAGCGCAAGGCTCACCGATGCAGGACCGTCCCTATCCCACCCTTGCCGAGGCCACCCGGATCTGGGCCCGCATCGGGCTTCTCAGCTTCGGCGGCCCGGCCGGGCAGATCGCGCTGATGCACCGCATCCTGGTGGAGGAGCGGCGCTGGCTGGGCGAGAAACGCTTCCTGCACGCGCTCAACTATTGCATGCTGCTGCCGGGTCCCGAGGCGATGCAGCTTGCCGTCTACATCGGCTGGCTGATGCACCGCACGCTGGGGGGCATCATCGCGGGCGCCCTGTTCGTCCTTCCCGGCGCGGTGGCGATCATGGCGCTGAGCTGGGTCTACGCGCTCTACGGAAATGTCGGTCCGGTCGAGGCGCTGTTCTTCGGGCTCAAGGCGGCTGTGCTGGCGATCGTGGTGCAGGCGGTGATCCGCATCGGCGCCCGCGCGCTCGGCAGCCCGGCGATGCTGGCCATCGCGGCGGCGTCCTTCGTGGCGATCTTCGCCTTCGGGGTGCCGTTTCCGCTGATCATCCTCGCCGCCGGGCTGATCGGCCTCGCCGGCGCCCGGGCCGGGGTGCCCGCCTTCCTCGCCGCGGGCGCCCACGCCCAGGTCGGCCGGGTCCAGGTTGCAGACGCCGACACGCTCCTGGGCGAGGAGACGCCCGGCCACGCCCAGGTCGACCGCGCCCATGCCCTGCGCGTGGCGGCGGTGATCCTGATCCTCTGGCTCGGGCCGGTCGCGCTCCTCTTCGCCGCCCTCGGCCCCGCCCATGTCTTTTCCCAGATCGCCGGCTTCTTCAGCATCCTCGCCGTGGTCACCTTCGGCGGCGCCTATGCGGTGCTGGCCTGGGTCGCGCAGGAGGCGGTGCAGAACTTCGGCTGGCTCGCCCCGGGCGAGATGCTCGACGGCCTCGGCATGGCCGAGACGACGCCCGGGCCGCTGATCATGGTCACCCAGTTCGTGGGCTTCATGGGCGCGTTCCGCGACGCGGGCGGGCTGCCGCCGCTGCTGGCGGGCACGCTGGGCGGGCTCCTGACCACCTGGGTGACCTTCCTGCCGTGCTTTCTTTGGATCTTCCTCGGCGCGCCCTTCATCGAGCGGCTGCGCGACAACCGCGCGCTGACCGCCGCGCTGACGGCGGTCACGGCCGCGGTGGTGGGGGTGATCCTGAACCTCGCGGTCTGGTTCGGCCTGCATGTGGTCTTCGACGAGCTGCGCCGGATCACCGCGCCGGGCCTCGCGCTCGACATTCCGGTCTGGACCACGCTGGACCCCGCCGCCGCCGGGCTGGTGCTCGCGGCCCTGGTCGCGGTCCTGCGCTTCGGGGCCGGCACCCTGGCGATCCTGTCCGCCTGCGCCGCCGCCGGCCTCCTGCTGGGCGCCGCCGGCCTGATCTGAGCCGGAGCCGGCCGGGCTAGGTCTTCGGGAATTGCTTCCAGAACCCCTCCGTGCCGGACACGTCCGTCTTCACCCGCGTGTCCCCGCCCTGCCTCGGCTTTGCGTGCATGTGGGAGCCGTACTCGGTGTTCTTCTTCACCCCCGGGTGCTTGTGCACGACGAAGCGTCCGACCGGCACCGGCGGGGACCCGCTGGTGTGGATCTCGCAGGATCTTTCATCTGTCGGGGTCGAATCCGGCGTCCCGGGCAGGCGTTTCCAGCCGGATTGGCATTGCAGCGTCATCAGCCCATCCGCCAGATGCAGCGAGACCACCTTCAGCCAGGCCGTGAAGTCGCTCTGCGCCACGTCTTTCTTGCCGTTGGGCTTGACCCTCCCCAGAACCCCTCCGGACGCCTCGCCCAGCACGGCCAGCTTGAGCTGATTCAGCGTGCTGTTGCGGGGTGCCGCCTTCAGCCCGATCAACAGTTCGTCCCGGCTGAAGAAATGCGCTTGCGCATATTCGAGGAACGCCCGCATCACCTCCACCGGGGCCCGGTCGAAGATCTCGGCCAAGGGCTCCAGCCGCGCCATCCCCGTCCCGAAAGCGTGCGGGCAGGCGCGCATCAGCGTCCATGTGTCCGGCACCGACAGCCCGCCGAGGATCCGGCCCAGATCGGCGGCCCGCTCCGGCGCCTCCGCCAGCTTGAAGACGTTGAGGGCATCCGCCAGATCCCGGACCCTGGCCGGGTCCACGTTGCTGTCGTGCACCAGCACCCGAAGGCAGCCTGCCAGCTCCGGTGTCGCGAAGGCCCTCAGGCATGGCGGCCCCAGCGGCGCGAACATCCCGACCAGAAGCCCCGGCTCGATCGCCCCCAGCAGATGGCCCAGCGCCCGCGCCGGCAGGGCGTGCGACATCACATGCACGCGCAACACGTCCGACTCCCGGCAGGCCCTGATCAGACGCCGCGCCAGCCCCATGTCATCCCCGGCATGGGCCAGAATCGCGGCCGCGTCGGCATCGTTGGCGATGTCCGTCCCGGCGAAGAACGCCCGCGCCGTTTCGAAGGCCTCCTCGGCCCTGGCCTTTGCCGCCTTGGCATGTTTCGCCGCGCCCAGGTCGTCATCGCCCATGTACTTGTGGGCGTGCTTTTTCATTTGCTCGGCAAGGATTGCCTTGACCTTCGTCTTGTCGTCAGACTCCCAAGTCTGCCTTATGATCTTCCTCTGTTTTTTCGTCAGGTGCTTTTCGATCACCACGTCTTGGACGGCGTCCAGCGCCTTCTCCCGCCTCTTCTCGATCTCCGTCTCACCTTCGGCCTTGCGCGCCGCGTGGGCCGCGTCGCCCAGCGCCGCGGCCTTGTCGAACTGGTCCTGGCGGAAGGCGAACGGGGCGAGGGCGGCCGGGTTTCTGCCGGGCTTCGCCAGCACCGAAATTGCGCGTGCGCGCAGCGCATCGTCCTCGGCCAACGCCCTCGCCATGTCCATCAGCGGTTGCAGCCGGTCGGGGGTCAGCTGCGCGTCCTCACAGCCCGCCCCGCAGGCCTCGACCAGCAGAAGCGCCCGGGGCCCCACCCCCGCGACCTCCCGGATGCGCGCCAGAAGCAGCGGCGTGGGCGGGCGCCGACCGGGCAGGCAGATCAGCCGCACCAGCCGCGCCGCGTTCCCGTCCAGACCCTTTTCGAGCGCCTCCCGGCAGGGTCCGGTCAGGGCCTCGAACAGCCAAAGGTGCTCCTGCGCGCAGTCGCCCGCGCACCGCGCACTCTCCGGGGACAGGCCCGTGTCGCAGGCCCGCAGCGCCGCAACGCGATGAGCCGGGTGCAGGGCAAGGACGGCCTGCAGCACCTGCGGGCGCAGCGTGTTGTCGGCGACCTGCAGCCGGCACGCCTCATGGGCCAGCGCGCGCAGCGGCGCGCTGTTCCCGAGCGCCCGCAGCGCCGCCAGCAGCCCCGACGTGACGGGGCGGCCGAAATCCCGCACCACCGCGCGCAACACCGCCGCCGGCCGGTTGTCCAGCGCCAGCTCGGACGGCGCGGGCCCCAGCCGGCACAGCGCGCCGAACAGCGCCATGTCCGCCCCCGCCAGCCGCGCCGCCCCCTCCAGCACCTCGACGCCCAGCCCGCCAAACCCATGGCGCGCGATCTCGGCATGGTGCTCCGGCGCCAGCCCGGACTGTCGCCCCACCTCGATCGTCAGCACCTCCCGCGGCACCTGCTCGGCCGACCGCAGCCACCGGAAGGCCGTCTCGGCGGCCTTGAATGCCTCCAGGCGCAGCGAGATCTCTTGCGGCGTCAAACCGCCCGTCTTGTCCGGGTGAAGCCGAAGCGCCAGACGGCGGCGCAGAGTCACCCGGTCCTGCTCGGACTTCGGCAGGAACAGGTCCAGATATTCCTTCTCCAGCGGGCTGCGCGGCTGCCCGCCGCCCTCCGACGGCCGGACCGCAACCGACCGCTCCGCCCCCCGCTTGCCATCCGCCGGGGCCTCGTCCTCGGCGCCGTCGACCCGCTGGACCACCGCCCGGTCGGCCGCGGCCTGCAGCCGTTCCAGCTGCGTCACCGTTCGGCTGCGGGCCGCCAGCGCCTGCAACCCGTGGCCGCCGAACGCCCCTGATCCCGTCTGCAAGGGCGCTCTCCGCAGCGCGTCCAGCTGCGCGGGACCCCGGCGCGTCGGGGAAGCTCTGCTCGCCGTTGCCGTTTGATGGCCGCGCATCACCCGCCCCTCCGGCGGGTCGGCCCCTGCGCGCCCGGCAGGCCGATCCTGCCGCAACGCCGACGATGTGCCCGCGAATACAACCGAGGGTAGCGAAGCGCGCCCCCCCGATCCAGCCCTTTGTTGCGCCACCGGAAAGCGCCCGTATGCCGGGGCCGCCCGGACGCCCGCGCGTCCCGGTCGGGACCGGCCGCGATTCTCAGGGCGTCAGCTTGCGGATCGGGGCGCCGGCCGCCCAGGCGTGGATGGCCTCGACCATCTGGCCATAGAACAGGGCGAAGGTCTGGCGGCTGACATAGCCCAGATGCGGGGTCAGCAGGAGCCGCCCCTCGCCGATCAGCTCCGCATCCACCAGCGGGTCGCCCGGCGGCAGCGGCTCGCGGTCGAACACGTCGAGCCCGGCGCGCGCGGGCCGCCCCGCCCGCAGCCCCGCCAGCAGGGCCGCGCTGTCCACCACCGGCCCGCGCGAGGTGTTGATCAGCGTCGCATCGGGCCGCATCGCCGCCAGCTCGGGCGCCGCAATCAGGCCACGGGTGGCCTCGGTCAGCAGCACATGGATCGAGACGACGTCCGACCGGCCCAGCAGATCGTGCAGCGTGGGGCAGGCCAGGACCCCATGCTCGGCCGCGCGCTCGGTCGTCAGCCGCGGTGACCAGGCGGCCACCTCCATCCCGAAGGCCCGGCCAAGTGCTGCGACCTGCGCGCCCACGCGCCCGAGCCCCACCAGCCCCAGCCGCAGCCCCGCAAGGTCGCGCCCCAGCGCCCCCTGCCAGCCGCCCGCGGCCAGCGCCTGCGCCTCGGGCAGGATGCGGCGTTCGAGGGCGAGGATCAGGCCCATGGTCAGCTCGGGCGTCGGCGTGGGGCGCAGCTCGGTGCCGCACACGGTGATCCCGCGGGCGGCGGCGGCGGGCAGGTCGATGGACTGGTTGCGCAGGCCCGAGGTCACCACCAGCCGCAGCCGCGGCAGCCGCTCCAGCAGCGTGGCCGGCAGCGGCGTGCGCTCGCGCATGACGCACAGCACGTCGAAGGGCGCCAGCCGCTCCGCCAGCGCGTCTGGGTCGGTCAGCGTGTCGCCGAACACCGTGACCTCGCCCAGTCCGGACCAGTCGGCCAGCTCCAGCGCCGCGCCGGCATAATCGTCGAGGATCGCGATCCGGGGTGTCTCCATCGTCTCGTCTCCCTTGGCCGGGGATGCGGCCGGTTGCCGTGGGGGGCGGTCTTGTCCGGCGCCCCCGATGCCGGCGGGCGCTGCGCCCGCGGCGACCATGCCCCGCCCCACGCCCGTCCATGGCCAGGGTGCGGGGCCCGCAGCGCCCCTCAGCCCCTGCGCCGTGCTGCC
>SKMM01000319.1 GCA_007121055.1 Paracoccaceae bacterium
ATTCTTCGCCAGGTCGAGCCCGACCGTGATAATCTCCGACATGACCGCTCCCCCATGTGGATCCTCGCAGACCCACCTTGGCACATCGATGCCGTCGGGGGGCGGTCACATCATCAGAGCCCCACCTCTCGACGCCGCCATCATGATGGGCGTCATCTCGGACACGGCGCCCCCTCAAGCAACGAAGGCGGTCATCGGCCGTTTATGTTGGCGGCACGGTTTCGCCCATTCCGCCCCGCAACCGCCCCGATCCCCCGCACGTAGGGCCTGATCGGGTGACGCAGCCCTTCGTTAACCCCAGCCCTCCGGCATCGCCGTGGCGATCACCGCCAGGCAGTCCCCGGTCTGGATCAGCCCCGGAAAATGCCGCGCCGCGAGGACGCCCGAGCGCCGCGCCACATAATCGAGCGGCATCAACCCGGTGCGGTCCACCGGCCAGACCCTTGCGATCACCTCGCCCTTCTGGACGGTCTCTCCGAGGTCGATCAGCGGCTCCACCATCCCCTCATAGGTCGCGAAGTGATAGCAGTCGTCGTCGGGCATATCGAGGAACACGGTCGCCGCCCGATCCGGCTCGCCCCGCAGGATTCCGGCGTGCATCAACACGTTGCGCGCCCCTTTTCGCGCGATGCGTGCGGAGCGCGCGGTGGCCGTGCCGCCGCCGCCCAGCTCGGTGGTGACGAACACCTTGCCCTGCATCTCCACCGCCGTATCGTACATTCCCACATTGTCGATCTCGCGCAGCATCAAGGTGTAGGGCGCGTTGAAGGCGGTGACGGCGGCCACGCAGGCCTCCTGCTGCGAGCGGCTGTCGAGGTAATGCGCACAGGCGAAGGGCAGGAAATCCAGCGTCTTGCCGCCCGAATGGTAGTCCAGCACGATATCCGCCATCGGCACCAGCACATCGTTGAAATAATTGGCGATCTTCTCCGTCGCCGTGCCGTCCGGCCGCCCCGGAAACGCCCGGTTGAGGTTCACCGTGTCGATCGGCGACACCCGCGTCGCCGCCCGGAACGCGGGATAGTTCATGTACGGCACGATGATCACCCGCCCGGTGATGTCGGCGGCCTCCAGCTCATGCGCCAGCGCCTGCAGGGCGATGGGACCCTCGTATTCGTCACCGTGGTTGGCGCCGGTGAACAGCGCCGTGGGCCCGTCGCCGTTCCGGATCACGGTGATGGGGATCATGATCGCGCCCCAGGCGCTTTCGTTGCGCGAATGCGGCAGGCGCAGGAAGCCATGGTGCTTGCCATCGGCGTCGAAGTCGATGGTCGGGCGGATGGGATTGGTATGATACTGCATGTCTTTCAACGGCTTGCAACCTCGGGGTCGAAGGGCGCAGACATCGCGCGCCAGGGTGGCGGGTATCCTGCCCGGCGCGCGCCCTACCTGCGCCCGGGCCGGCCTTCAGTCCTTCACCAGCAGCTTGCGCGGCACATCCGCCAGGATCTCGGGCGCGCCGTCGGTGATGGCAATGCTCTCGGTCAGCTCGAAGCCCCAATCCTCCATCCACAGCCCGGTCATGAAGTGAAACGTCATGCCCGGCCGCAGCTCGGTCCGGTCGCCTGCGCGCAGGGAACACGTCCGCTCGCCCCAGTCGGGCGGATAGCTCAGGCCGATGGAATAGCCGGTGCGGTTGTCCTTGATGATGCCATGGCGCGCCAGCACCGCAAAGAAGGCCGAGGCGACGTCTTCGCAACTGTTGCCCGCCCGCGCGATGTTCAGGCCCGCCTCCATCCCCTCCAGCACCGCCGCTTCGGCGTCGAGGAAGGTCTGCGTGGGTTTGCCCAGGAAGATCGTGCGCGATAGCGGGCAGTGGTAGCGGTTGTGCACGCCCGCGACCTCGAAGAAGGTGCCCTCGCCCAGCTTCATGGGCCGGTCGTCCCAGGTCAGGTGGGGGGCGGCGGCGTCCGAGCCGGAGGGCAGCAGCGGCACGATGGCGGGGTAGTCGCCGCCGCAGCCGAGCGCGGGGTCGAAGCGGATGCCGGCGTCCCAGATCTCGGCCACCAGGTCGCATTTGCGCATGCCGGGCTCGATGGCCTCGAAAATCCGGGCGTGGATCTTCTCGACCCGCCTTGCGGCGCGGCGCATATATTCCAGCTCCAGTTCGGATTTCACGATGCGCTGCCAGTTCACCAGCGCGGTGGCGTCCACGAGTTCCGCGGTCATGTGGGAGGCCAGCGCGCGGTAGGCCGCGGCGGTGAACCAGTAATTGTCCATCTCCACGCCGACCCGCCGGTGGTCCCAGCCGCGGTCGTGCAGGCGCGCGGCGAGGTAGTCCATCGGGTGGCGTTCCGTGGACTGGACGTAGGGATCGGGGTAGCCGATGACGTGCTCGTCCTCCATCCAGCAGGTGCGCACGGCGCCATGGGCGTCCTGGGCGCGGCCGAACCAGAGGGGATCGCCATCCGGGCCGATCACCACCGCCTGGTGGACGTAGAAGGACCAGCCGTCATAGCCCGTCAGCCAGTGCATGTTGGAGGGGTCGGTGACGATCAGCACCTCGAGGCCCTGGGCCTCCATCGCGGCGCGGGTGGCGTCGAGGCGGGTCTGATATTCCTCGGTGGTGAAGCGGGGGAAGGGGTTGGGCATTCGCGGGGCCTGCGGGATTCGGGCGTGGGTGGGCAAGCTTGCCCCGAATCCGCCTTACGCCCCGCCCATGGGCCGCGGCAATTGTCCGTGGCGCCGCAAGGCGGGGGTTGTGATGCGAACGCCGCATTCGCAGGCGCCCGGGGGCGTGGCGTCGGCTGGGCCTGTGCCGGGCGGAGCAGGGGGGCGGGGGAAGGGGCATGGGCGGGGGTGCGATTGACAGGGGG
>SKMM01000270.1 GCA_007121055.1 Paracoccaceae bacterium
GCGTCCTGCGCGGCCTCCTCGGGCGTCTGGAACAGCGGGCCCACATCCACGTCGAAGCCGATGTCGGCAAAGGCCGTGGCGATCACCTTGGCGCCGCGGTCGTGGCCGTCCTGGCCCATCTTGACCACCAGCATCCGGGGCCGGCGGCCTTCGGCCTCGGCAAATTCCTCGACTTCGCGCTGGATGGCGGCGAAATCGTCGTCGCCCTCATAGGCCGCGCCGTAGACGCCGGCCAGCGTCTTCACCTCGGCGCGGTGGCGGCCGAACACCTCTTCCATGGCCATGCTGATCTCCCCCACACTGGCGCGGGCCCGGGCGGCCTCGACCGCGGCCTCCAGCAGGTTGCCGCCTTCGGTGGCGCGGCGGGTCAGTTCGGCCAGCGCCGCGTCGCAGGCGACCTGGTCGCGGCTGGCGCGGATGCGCTCCAGTCGGGCGATCTGGCTGTCGCGCACCTTGTCGTTGTCGATGTCGAGGATGTCGATGGGGTCCTCCTTGTCCTTGCGGTACTTGTTGACCCCCACGATGACCTGATCGCCGCGGTCGATCTCGGCCTGCCGCCGCGCCGCGGTCTCCTCGATGCGCAGCTTGGGCATGCCCGAGGCCACGGCCTTGGTCATGCCGCCCATGGTCTCGACTTCCTCCATGAGGCTCCACGCCGCCTCGGCCAGATCATGGGTCAGCTTCTCGACGTAATACGACCCCGCCAGCGGGTCGACGACCCTGGTCACCCCGGTCTCCTCCTGCAGCACCAGCTGGGTGTTGCGGGCAATGCGCGCCGAGAACTCGGTCGGCAGCGCGATCGCCTCATCGAGCGCATTGGTGTGCAGCGACTGGGTGCCCCCCAGCACCGCCGAGAGCGCCTCATAGGCCGTGCGGATGACGTTGTTGTAGGGGTCCTGCTCCGCCAGGCTGACGCCCGAGGTCTGGCAATGGGTGCGCAGCATCGAGGAGCGCGGGTCGTTGGGGGAGAATTCCTCCATAACGCGGGACCACAGCAGGCGGGCGGCGCGGAGCTTGGCGATCTCCATGAAGAAATTGGTGCCGATGGCGAAGAAGAAGGACAGGCGGGGGGCGAAGCGGTCCACGTCCATGCCCCGCCCGATGGCCGCGCGCACATACTCCCGCCCATCCGCCAGCGTGAAGGCCAGTTCCTGCACGAGGTTCGCGCCGGCCTCCTGCATGTGGTAGCCGGAGATCGAAATCGAGTTGAAGCGCGGCATCTCGGCCGCCGTGTATTCGATGATGTCCGCCACGATCCGCATCGAGGGCTCGGGCGGGTAGATGTAGGTGTTGCGGACCATGAACTCCTTGAGGATGTCGTTCTGGATGGTGCCCGAGAGCCTGGACCGCTCCACCCCCTGCTCCTCGCCCGCGACGATGAAGTTGGCCAGAACCGGGATCACCGCGCCGTTCATGGTCATGGAGACCGAGATCTCGCCCAGCGGGATGCCGTCGAAGAGGATCTTCATGTCCTCCACCGAATCGATGGCGACGCCGGCCTTGCCCACATCCCCCTCGACCCGCGGATGGTCGCTGTCATAGCCGCGGTGGGTGGCCAGATCGAAGGCCACGGACACGCCCTGTTGACCGCCCGCCAGCGCCTTGCGGTAGAAGGCATTGGATTCCTCGGCGGTGGAAAACCCCGCATATTGCCGGATGGTCCAGGGCCGGCCGGCATACATCGTGGCCTTCACGCCCCGGGTGAAGGGCGCAAACCCTGGCACCGAGCCCAGGTGCGGCAGCCCCTCCACATCCTCGGGGGTGTAGAGCGGCTTGACCGGGATGCCCTCCAGCGTCTCCCAGACCAGCGTTTCGGGGTCTCGGCCCTTCAGTTCCTTGCGGGCCAGTGCCGCCCAATCCTCGGTGCCCTTGGTCATCCTCCCGACCCTCCTCGCTGCGGCGCAGGGTCCCGCCCCGCGCGTTGTCTTTTGCGCAGAGCGCCCCCTATATACAAGCTGACAGGAGGCGCCATGAAACTGCTCTCGACCCTTGCCGTTGCGATGATGCTGCCCGCCGCCGCGCTGGCCCAGTCCGCCGTGCTTGCGGCCGAGGGAACCGCGGCCGATGAGGCCCCGAACGAGGCTCTGGAGGCCCTTCCCGAGGATGTGTCTGACGAGGCCGTGCTGGACGCGGAGGGCGGGCTTCTGGTGCTGGATGCGGCCGAGGCGGACCTCGACAGCTTCCTGTGGCTGCTGCGGCCATTGGTGATCTTCGCCAATACCCCCGCCGATCCGGCCTTCGAGCAGCAGATGCGATGGATCCTGGAGCGCGCCGATGAATTCGCGGAGCGGGACGTGGTCGTGATCACCGACACCGACCCGCGTTCGGGCAGCCAGGCGCGGACCCGGCTGCGGCCGCGCGGCTTCATGGTGGCGATCATCGACAAGGACGGCGAGGTCAAGCAGCGCCGCCCGGCGCCGCGCTCGGCGCGCGAGCTGATGGCGGTCATCGACCGCTTCCCGCTGCGCCGGCAGGAAATGCTGGAACGCCGCCCGGCCGGCCGGGACTGAGGTGCGCGGCCCCAGGGGCCCAATGATCCTGCTCGCGCCGGGCTGATCGACCGGGCGCGCCCCGCAGCCCGTGCGACGCCGGACCTTGAGCCCGGCGCGCCCTCTGTCAGGGCTGGCCCGGCAGGCCGCAGGGGGCCGGTCGACGCGGTCACTCGAACTCCATGATGATCTCGTCCACGGCGAGGCTCGCGCCCACGGCGGCGCGGATGTTGGAGACCGTGCCGCGGCGTTCGGCGCGCAGGATGTTTTCCATCTTCATCGCCTCGACGGTGGCCAGCGGCTGGCCCTCGAACACCTCGGCGCC
>SKMM01000330.1 GCA_007121055.1 Paracoccaceae bacterium
ACCACCAAGCCGTCATCGCGCTGGCAAGACGGCGCGTGAACGTGCTCTGGGCCATTCTCCGAAACCGGGAGCCCTTCCGCGAAAACTTCAAACTGGCTGCTTGACTGACGCATTAGGCTGCAATCTCTGTGTGATGCCACCGGCCCCGAGTGCACCCGACCCGCGTCTGGCCGCCATGCTCCGGGGCCGCCGGGACGGCCCGCTCAGCCGGTGGCGCGCCGATCCGCCGAAGAGCCCCCGCGCGGGGCGAACTCGATGCACAGCTCGTCCATGTCGCTGGCCAGCAGCGTCGCCTCGGCGCAGCGGCAGAAGGCCGGCGCACCACCCATCGGCACGTCGCAATGGGCACAATCGGCGCAGGTCCCGAACAGCGGCATATCCTGGCCCAGCGCCAGCGTGCCCGTCAGCGCCTTCAGCGCCCCCAGCAGCGCGGTCCGCCGCGCCTCGGGCAGATCCCCGATCCGGTCGGCCAGCGCCTTGAGCGGATCGCGCCCCAGCGTCGCGCGCCCCTCCTCCGTCAGCTCGAACCGAATCGAGCGCCCATCCGCCTCGTTACGGTGCCGCTCCAGCAGCCCCATGGCAACGAGCGACTTCACCGTTTGCGACGCCGTGCCGCGGGTGGTGGCGTGGAAGGCGGAAAACGCCGAGGGCGTCCGCGACAGCCGGTTGGCGCGGGCAAAGAACCGCAGCGCAGTCCATTGCGCGGGCGTCAGACGGTGGTCCCCCCCCGCCTGCGCCAGGCGCGCGACGTGGATCAGAAGCTCGGCGGCAAGATCGGCTGCGGGTGTCATGGGGGGGAAATAGCGATCCGCTACTGTCTTGACAAGCCGGCCCGCGGGATTTGTAGTAGCGATGCGATACTAAATGAGGGGGGACCCGCGGATGACCGCCACCCAAGACGCCACGCGCCGCTATGTGCGCACCACCATGGCCGGCGAACTTCTGGACGCCGAGACCGAGCATCGGCTGGCGCTCGCGTGGCGCGACCGGCGGGACGAGGCGGCGCTGCACCGGCTGATCTCGGCCTATTCGCGGCTGGCGGTGTCCATGGCCGGCCGCTTCCGCCGCTACGGCCTGCCCTACGAGGACCTCGTGCAGCAGGGCAATCTGGGCCTGATGCGGGCGGCCGAGAAATTCGACCCCCACAACGGCGCGCGGTTCTCCACCTACGCGCGCTGGTGGATCAAGGCGTCCATGCAGGATTACGTCATGCGCAACCTCTCGGTCGTCCGCACCGCCACCAACGCCGCTCAGAAGAAGCTCTTCTTCAACATGCGCCGCGTGCAGGCCGAGCTCGACCGCGCCCAGATCGCCGGCCGCACCTTGGCCGAGCTCGCCCCCCAGATCGCCCAGCGCCTCGACGTGCCCGTGGCCGAGGTGGAGCTGATGCTGGGCCGCATGGCCGGCCCCGACCTGTCGCTCAACACCCCCCAGAGCGAGGCGCAGGACGGCCGCGAATGGGTCGAGCTGATCGAGGATGACGGCCCCGCCGCCGAGGACGTCGTGCTGGGCCGGATGGAGTTCGACCGCCGCCGCGCCGCCCTGACCGACGCGCTGATGGCCCTGCCCTTGCGCGAACGGCGCATCGTGGTGGAGCGCCACCTCGCCGACGCCCCGCGCACCCTCACCGACCTCGGCGCCCAGCTCGGCATCTCCAAGGAACGCGTGCGCCAGCTCGAGGAACGCGCCCTGCGCCGCATGCGCGACCGCGTGGCCAACACCGCCCCCGCCCTCACCGCCTGACGCTGTCCCGCAGCCCGACCCGGCGTGCCTTGCCGGCCAGCCTCCCCCGCGGCGCCCAGCCCGGTCCGCCGGCCCCCAAGGCAGGACGCCAGAACCGCCACCGGGCCAGACGCGCCGTCCGACCTCCGACCGAACCCGGCCTTATCCGAGGCGCCCTTGAGGCTGACCTCATAACGCGCTCCGGTCGAATCGCTTTTAACGGCCGTCGCGTCCCAGCCGGTCACCAGCGAGGGCCATTATTCCCAAACCAGCGGCGCCGTGCGCTGATTACCCTCTGCACACCATCCACGACCCATGAGGCGGCTGGCCCGCGTCATACGGTCAGCCTCAGGGACCCCTGATCCTGCCCTAGCCCCATGGACCAGCGTCACGCGCACCCGCCACCAAAGCACCGGACAGACCCATCCCCAGGCGCCCCGCACCACCGGCGTCTGGGCAGCCTCCCGCAGCCATCCCCGACAGCGGCCCCGGGCGCAGGAGCCCGGCTCAGAGATCCATGTAGACGTGCCGCTCGCCCCGGGCGCCGGGATGGGTGACGGCCCCCTTGGCGGCCGAGCCCACCAGCTGGGCGTATTTCCACAGCGCCCCGGCGGCGTGGATCGTCTCGCGCGGTCCGGACCACGCGGCCTTGCGCGACGCCAGCTCCTCGTCCGACAAAGCCACCGAAAGCTCGCCCTTGATCGCGTCTATGGTGATCATGTCGCCGTCCCGCAGCAGCGCGATGGGCCCGCCATGGGCCGCCTCGGGGCCCACATGGCCCACGCAGAAGCCCCGCGTCGCACCCGAGAAGCGGCCGTCCGTGATCAGCGCGACCTTCTTGCCCATCCCCTGTCCCGACAGCGCCGCGGTGGTGGCCAGCATCTCCCGCATCCCGGGCCCGCCGGCGGGGCCCTCGTTGCGGATGACGATCACCTCGCCCTCGGCATAGCCCCGCGCCTTGACCGCCTCGAAGGCGTCCTCCTCGCACTCGAACACCCGCGCAGGGCCGGTAAACACCTGATCGCCTGCGGCCATGCCCGCCACCTTCACGATGGCCCCCTCGGGCGCGAGGTTGCCCTTCAGCCCCACCACGCCGCCGGTGGGGGTGATGGGGCTCGCGGAGGGATAGATCACGCGGCCGTCGGCCTCGCGGGTCACCCGGTCCAGTTCCTCGCCCATGGTCCGCCCCGTGGCGGTCATGCAGTCCTCGTGGATCAGGCCCGCCTTGCGCAGCTCCTTCATCACCACCGGCACGCCGCCGGCCTCGTAGAGGTCCTTGGCGACAAACTTCCCGCCCGGTTTCAGATCGACGAAATAGGGCGTGTCGCGGAAGATCTCGCACACATCCATCAGGTCGAAGTCGATCCCCGCCTCATGGGCGATGGCGGGCAGGTGCAGCCCGGCATTGGTCGACCCGCCGGTGCAGGCCACCACGCGGGCGGCGTTCTCCAGCGCCTTGCGGGTGACGATGTCGCGGGCGCGGATGTTCTGCTCGATCAGCCGCATCACCGCCACGCCCGAGGCCTCGCAATACTGATCGCGGCTCTCGTACGGCGCGGGCGCGCCGGAGGAGTTCGGCAGCGCAAGCCCTATCGCCTCGGAGACGCAGGCCATGGTGTTGGCGGTGAACTGGCCGCCGCAGGCCCCGGCGGACGGACAGGCCACCCGCTCCAGGACATCCAGCGCCGCGTCGGACAGGTTGCCGGCCTGGTGCTGGCCCACCGCCTCGAACACGTCCTGCACGGTCACGTCGCGCCCATCCAGCCGCCCCGGCAGGATCGAGCCGCCATAGATGAACACCGACGGCACGTTCAGCCGCACCATCGCCATCATCATCCCCGGCAGCGACTTGTCGCAGCCCGCCAGCCCCACCAGCGCGTCATAGCAATGCCCGCGCATGGTCAGCTCCACCGTATCGGCGATGGCATCACGCGAGGCGAGGGACGACTTCATCCCGTCATGGCCCATGGCGATCCCGTCGGTGACGGTGATGGTAGTGAACTCGCGCGGGGTGCCGCGGGCGGCCTTCACCCCATGCTTCACCGCCTGCGCCTGCCGGTTCAGCGCGATGTTGCAGGGCGCGGCCTCGTTCCAGCAGGTGGCCACGCCCACCCAGGGCTGGTGGATCTCCTCCTCCGAGATCCCCATGGCGTAGAAATAGCTGCGATGCGGCGCGCGGCTGGGCCCCTCGGTGACATGACGGCTGGGCAGTTTCGACTTGTCGACGACGCGCTCGGGCATCCCTCGCTTCCTCCCTTGAGACTGGTGGCCCGGCAGGGCTCGCCGCAGGGATAGGCGAGCCCGCCCGCCCGCACAAGCCGCCCGCCCGAGGGAAACACCATCACAAGGCCACGGCATCCCGAAGCACGCCAAGGGCTGAAACGGTGACCTTCCGCGTCATGCCTCTCCAGCCTGGCGCCACCGTCGCCTCGCCAGACCGGGCATCCAGATCTCCGCCCGGTCAGCGGGCCGTGTCGCCTGCTCGGGGCGACGGCCGGACACTGTCGGTGCCGCCCACGATCCTGCGCTCCGGCCGCGCGCCCAGGGCCACGCAGGGCCGAACGTAATGCTTGCCACCGCCGTCCAATGGTCCCAAGTCGGGAACATGGACAGGCCCGCGCATCCGCACCCCTTCGACGCCTATGTCGCCCCCGCCCGGCGCAAGCCGCAGCTGTGGCGGCTGGCCCTTGGACTCATCGTGATTCTCGCGGTGACGCTGGCGGTGTCCGTGGGGGTCACCCTCGGCTTGGCAGGCGTGACGGGGATGCCGCAGGGGCTCAGGCCGGACACGCTCGGGACCTCGCCGGGGACGATGGTGGTCCTCCTGTTCTCGTTCGTGGGGCTGGCGCTGGGCACCTGGCTGGCGGCGCGGCTGCTGCATGGGCGGGGCTGGCGCAGCCTGATCGGGGATGGCGCGCGCGCGCGGCGGCATTTCCTGGCCGGGGCGGGCCTGATCGCGGTGCTCTATGCGCTGGGGCTGATGCTGGGCGTCGGCCAGGTGGATCTCGTGCGCAACCTGTCAGCGGGCGTGTGGCTGATGTGGTTGCCGCTGGCGCTGTTGGGGCTTGCGGTGCAGACGGGGGCAGAGGAACTGGCGCTGCGGGGGTATCTGCAGCAGCAACTGGCCGCGCGCTTCGCCTCGGCGTGGATCTGGATGGTGGTGCCGAGCGTGCTGTTCGGGCTGCTGCATTTCGATCCGGGGATGATGGGGGCCAACACCTGGCTCGTAGTGGCCCTGACGGGGCTTTTCGGCGTTGTGGCCGCGGACCTAACGGCACGGTCGGGGACGCTCGGCCTGGCATGGGGGCTGCATTTCGCCAACAATTGCGCGGCACTGCTGGTGGTCTCGACCCAGGGGCCGATGTCGGGGCTGGCGTTGTTCACCGTCCCGTTCGGCGCCGACGACACCGGGACCATGCGCGCCATGCTGCTGCTCGATCTGGCCGGTCTGGGGGTGATCTGGGTGGTGTGCCGGCTGGCGCTGAAGCGCTGGGGCTGACCGGACCGGGATGTGAGGGGGCCGTCCGACCCGGGCAGAGCCCCGGCGCCAGGGCCCGGCCGCCGGGACCGAAGCCGTCGCACCGAAGCGTCGGGGGCACCCCCGACGCGACACCTGTCAGCCCCAGGGACCGCCGTTGCCGGCGTAGAAGCTCGGCACGGCCGTGCTGCGCCCCGAGCCGACGCCGGCCAGCTGGCGTAGTGCGGCGATGCGGTTGGCGGTCGCCGGGTGGGTCGAGAACAGGTTGTCGTGGGCGTGGGCGTGCAGCGGGTTGATGATGAACATGTGCGCCGTGGCCGGATTGCGCTCGGCCGAGTTCATGTCGATGCGCTTGGCAAAGGCCTCGATCTTCTCCAGCGCGCCGGCAAGCCAGAGCGGTTGGCCGCAGATCTCGGCGCCGACCTCGTCGGCCTGGTATTCGCGGGTGCGGCTGATCGCCATCTGAACGATCCCCGCCGCCATGGGCGCGAGGATCGCCAGCGCCAGCGTGCCGATCAGCCCCATGGGCCGGTCGCGCCCGCCGAAGAACAGCGCGAAATTCGCCAGCATCGAAATCGCCCCGGCGAGCGTGGCGGTGATGGTCATCAGCAGCGTGTCGCGGTTCTTGATGTGCGCCAGTTCATGGGCCATCACGCCCGCCAGTTCCTCGCGGCTCAGGCGCTTCATCAGCCCGGTGGTGGCGGCCACGGCGGCATTCTGGGGGTTGCGGCCGGTGGCGAAGGCGTTGGGCTGGTCGGTGTCGATGATGTAGACCTTGGGCATCGGCAGCTCGGCCCGGCGCGCCAGATCCTCGACCATGCGCCACAGGTCGGGCGCGCTTCGGGCGTCGACCTCGCGGGCGCCGTGCATGGACAGCACCATGCGGTCCGAGCCCCACCAGGCGAAGACGTTCATCCCCGCCGCGATCGCGAGCGCGATGATCATGCCGGTCTCGCCGCCGATCAGCAGGCCGAGGAACATGAAGATCGCGGTCATGGTTGCGAGCAGGACCGCTGTACGAGCGAAAGCCATGGCCGGGAGCCTCCAGATTGCCGCCTTGACGCCCAGAAGATGGGTCACCCCGCGACGCGCTGCAAGCGCCGCGGGGCGGGGTGCGTCAAGGCACGAGGACGGTGGAGCCCGTGGTCTGCCGCCCCTCCAGCGCGCGGTGGACGTCGGCGGCCTCGGAGAGGGGGGATTCGCGGCCGATGCGCAGCTGCACCTTGCCCGAGGCGATCATGTCGAAGAGATCCGCCGAGGCCGCCTCCAGCCAGTCGCGGCGGGTGACATAGTGGAACAGCGTCGGCCGGGTGACCTTCCAAGACCCCTTGGCCAGATGGGCGATGCGCAGCTGGTCGGGCTTGCCCGAGGACTGGCCGAAACTGACGAGCAGCCCGAAGCGGGCCAGGCACTCGAGCGAGCCCATGACGGTGTCGGCGCCGACGCTGTCATAGACAACCGGCACGCCCGCGCCCTCCGTGATCTGCTGCACCCGTGCCACGAAGTCCTCGCTGCGGTAGTCGATGACCTCGGCATAGCCGTTCTCGAGCGCCAGCTTGCATTTCTCGGGGCCGCCGGCGGTGCCGATGGCGCGCACGCCCTTGGCCGCCAGCCACTGGCCCATGATCAGCCCCACGCCGCCCGCCGCGGCATGCACGAGCACGGTGTCGCCCGCCTGCACCGGATAGCTGTGGTGGATCAGGTAATGCGCGGTCAGCCCCTTGAGCATGGCCGCCGCCGCCTGGGCGTCGGAGACGCCCGCGGGCAGGCGCACCAGCATCGCGGCGGGCGCAATGCGGTGGGTGGCATAGGCGCCGGTCTGGATGGTGTAGGCCACCCGGTCGCCCACCGCGAGGCCGGTGACGCCCGGGCCGAGCGCCTCGACCACACCCGCGCCCTCGGAGCCCACGATCAGGTCGCGCTCCACCGCCCAGGGGTAGACCCCCTCGCGGATGTAGACGTCGAGGAAGTTGACCCCGATGGCGGTGTGGCGCAGCCGCACCTCGCCTTCGCCCGGTTCGGGGAGGGTGAGCGGGATGCGGTGGAGCTGGTCCGCGCCCCCGGGGGCGGCGGCGGCGATGGCGAAGGCTTCGGTCATGGGTGGGTCCCTGGGTTCGGGTCGGCCGGGTCGGGGGCCAGGAAGGCTGCATCGACCGGCGGACGGATGGCGTTGAGCAGCGCGTTGGTCTTGGAGGCCGTGGCCACCACGCGCAGAAGATCGGCCTGTTCGGCGGCCGTCATCCCGCGGGCGCGCGCCGAGGCGAGGTGCGAATGGGTGCAGTAGTCGCAGGCATTGGCGATGGAGACGGCGGCATAGATCATCTCCTTGGTCTTGGCATCGAGCGCCGAGGGCGTGGCGAGCACCGCCTTCACGTCGCGCCAGACCTCCTCCAGCAGCCCGGGGTCGGCGGCGAGGTAGCGCCAGACATTGTTGATGAAGTCGGTCTGCCGGGTGGCGCGGATGTCATCGAAGACGGCGCGCACCCGCGGGTCGGCCTCCGGGTCGGGAGGCGGGGAAATGGTGGCCATGGAGCTCCTCCTCGCGGGGGGGGGCGGTGCCGGACGCGGTGTCGGCGGACGCTCCCGAGGCGCATCCTTGCGGGGTGTGGGGGGGAGGTCAACCAGGCCCGCGGCGCGTCCGGGTGGCGGCTTCCCCGCGACAGGATGGACAGGCGTGCGCGGCTGGCCTACCTTTCCCCGACTGCGGTTGCCGAGGAGGCTCAGCATGGCCCTGCCCCTTGCCCCCATCGCCGGCGTGGCGCTGCGCTACGGTGCGGTCGCCCTTGCGGCCTATGTGGTCACCCGCGGCATCCACCGCGGCCACACCGACCAGCGCGCCGAGGATGCGATGGACGAGATCGCCGAGGGCCTCACGGCTCACCGCCCCCGCGACCGCGAGCAGGTCAACGGCGCCGCCCGGTTCCGCCGCGTGGTGCGGCTCGGCACGGTCGGCCCGGGGGTCGAGATCGACATCACCGCGCTTGGCCGCATGAAGTTCCGCCGCGTCTGATCCGTATCCGCGCCATGGCCGCCTGCCGCCTTGCGGCCGGCTGGCTCGGGCCGCGCACCGGCCGTCGCCCGTCAGGAGACCCAGGATGAAGCTCTTCCACAGCCCGGCCTCGCCCTTCGTGCGCAAGGTCACGGTGGTGTTGCACGAAACCGGCCAGCAGGACGATGTCACGTTGGTCCCGGCCATGGGCACGGCGCTCGAGCCCGGGACCATGCCGGTGGCCCGGAACCCGCTGGGCAAGCTGCCGACGCTGGAACGCGACGACGGCACCGCGCTCTATGACAGCCGGGTGATCTGCCGGTTCCTCGACGAACGGGGCCAGGGCCGGCTCTATCCCCCCGCCCCCACGCTGTGGGAGACTCTGACGCTCGAGGCCACCGCCGACGGGATCATGGATGCCGCGCTCCTGATGGTCTACGAGCATCGTCTGCGCCCGCCCGAACTGGTCATGCCGGAAATCCTAGAGGCGCAATGGACGAAGGTCGTCCGGGCGCTCGACGCGCTGGAGGGCCGCTGGCTCAGCCACCTTGCCGGTCCCATCGACATGGGCCAGATCGCGCTGGGCTGCGCGCTGGGTTATGTCGATTTCCGCCTCGCCGACCGGGACTGGCGGCAGGGGCGCAACACCCTTGCGGCCTGGTACGCGCAATTTGCCGAGCGCCCGTCGATGCAGGCGACCCGGCCCGAGGCGCCCTGATCCCCGCACGAGGCGCGCGGTCAAGTCGCGGAAACTGCGGCATCCTGGCCCGCACTGTCCGCTGGACTGCGGGGGGCGGCCCCGCTATTTGTGCGCCGAAGGTCGCACGAGCTTTGCGGCCCCCTATCCGTTGGCCGCGCGGCCTGGTGCCGCTGAAGGGAGACGCCTGATGTCCCATGTGGAAGACGAAACCGACAACACGCGCCGCGACTTTCTGTACTATGCCACCGCAGGTGCGGGCGTTGTGACCGTGGGGGCGGCCGTCTGGCCGCTGGTGAACCAGATGAACCCCAGCGCCGACGTGCAGGCGCTGTCGCAGATCTTCGTCGACACCTCCGGCCTGGAGCCGGGCATGCAGTTGACGGTGAACTTCCTGGGCAAGCCCGTGTTCATCCGCCGCCGCACCCCCGAGGAGATCGAGGCCGCCCGCGCCGACGACGGCGGCCGGCTCGTGGACAACGAGTCGCGCAACCCCAACAAGCCGGGCACCGACGCCTCCGACGTCAACCGCACCATGGACGAAGAGGGCGAGTGGCTGGTGATGATCGGCGTCTGCACCCACCTCGGCTGCGTGCCGCTGGGCAACGGTGCGGGCGACTTCAACGCCTGGTTTTGCCCCTGCCACGGCTCGCACTACGATACGGCGGGCCGCATCCGCCGCGGTCCGGCGCCCGAGAACATGCACATCCCGGTCGCTGAATTCATCGACGACACCACCATTCAGCTCGGATAAGGGAGCCGCGCATGTCCGGAATTCCGCACGACCATTACGAGCCCAAGACGGGTGGCGAGAAGTGGCTGCACAAGCGGCTGCCGATCGTCGGGCTCATCTATGACACGATCATGATCCCGACCCCCAAGAACCTGAATTGGATGTGGATCTGGGGGATCGTGCTGACCTTCACGCTGGTGCTGCAGATCGTCACCGGCGTCGTGCTGGCGATGCACTACACGCCCGACGTGAACATGGCCTTCGCCTCGGTCGAGCACATCATGCGCAACGTCAACCACGGCGACATGCTGCGCTACATCCACCAGAACGGCGCCATGCTGATGTTCCTGGCGGTGTATCTGCACATCTTCCGCGGCATGTACTACGGCTCTTACAAGGCCCCGCGCGAGGTGACCTGGATCATCGGCATGATCATCTACCTGCTGATGATGGCCACCGCCTTCATGGGCTATGTGCTGCCCTGGGGTCAGATGTCGTTCTGGGGCGCCACGGTGATCACGGGGCTCTTCGGCGCGATCCCCGGCATCGGCGACACGCTGCAGACCTGGCTGCTGGGCGGACCGGCGGTGGACAATGCAGCGCTGACGCGGTTCTTCTCGCTGCACTACCTGCTGCCGTTCCTGATCCTCGGGCTGACGATCGTCCACATCTGGGCGTTCCACACCACCGGCAACAACAACCCCACCGGGGTCGAGGTGCGCCGAGGCTCGAAGGAAGAGGCCGAGAAGGACACGCTGCCGTTCTGGCCCTATTTCGTGATCAAGGACCTGTACGCCCTGGCGCTGATCTTCCTGATCTTCTGGATCGTCGTGGCGTTCATGCCCAACTTCCTTGGCCACACCGACAACTACATCGAGGCCGACCCGCTGGTGACCCCGCCGGAAATCGTGCCGGAGTGGTACTTCCTGGCCTTCTACGCGATCCTGCGGGCGTTCACCTCCGACCTGTGGCTGGTGCAGATCGTCCAGTTCCTGAGCTTCGGCATCATCGACGCCACCTTCTTCGGCGTTCTGGCGATGTTCGGCGCCATC
>SKMM01000343.1 GCA_007121055.1 Paracoccaceae bacterium
AGCTGCAGGTGAAGGCGGGGCAGGCCAACCCCTCGCCGCCCGTGGGCCCCGCCCTGGGTCAGCGCGGCATCAACATCATGCAGTTCTGCAAGGACTTCAACGCCCGCACCGCCGAGATGGAGCAGGGCGCGCCGCTGCCGGTGATCATCACCTACTACCAGGACAAGTCCTTCACCATGGACATCAAGACGCCGCCGGCGTCGTTCCTGTTGAAGAAGGCCGCGGGCCTCAAGCCCGTGGGCAAGCGCAACCGGGCCAAGGGCTCGGAGAAGCCGGGCCGCGAGACCGCCGGCTCCGTGACCGTGGCGCAGGTGCGCGACATCGCGCAGGCCAAGATGCGCGATCTCAACACCACCGACGTGGAGCAGGCGATGCAGATCATCCTCGGCTCGGCCAAGTCGATGGGCATCGAGGTGAAGGGGTAAGGTCATGGCAAAGCAAGGCAAACGCATCCGCGCCGCCCGTGGCGCCGTGGCCGACAAGAGCGAGTTGTCCGTCGAAGACGCGGTGGCGCTGATCAAGGCCAACGCCTCGGCCAAGTTCGACGAGACCATCGAGGTGGCCATGAACCTCGGGGTGGACCCGCGCCACGCCGACCAGATGGTGCGCGGCGTTGTGACCCTGCCCAACGGCACCGGCAAGACGGTGCGCGTGGCGGTCTTCGCCCGCGGCCCCAAGGCCGACGAGGCCAAGGAGGCCGGCGCCGATATCGTGGGTGCCGAAGACCTGATGGAAACGATCCAGGGCGGCACGATCGAGTTCGACCGCTGCATCGCCACGCCGGACATGATGCCCATCGTGGGTCGGCTGGGGAAGATCCTCGGGCCGCGCAACCTGATGCCCAACCCCAAGGTCGGCACGGTGACGATGGATGTGGCCCAGGCGGTCAAGAACGCCAAGGGCGGCGAGGTGCAGTTCCGCGTCGAGAAGGCCGGGATCATCCATGGCGGCGTCGGCAAGGCGTCCTTCGATCCCGCGCAGCTGGCCGAGAACATCCGCGCCTTCGTGGACGCGGTGTCCAAGGCCAAGCCGACGGGCGCCAAGGGCACCTATCTGCGCAAGGTCTCGATCAGCTCGACCATGGGGCCGGGCGTGAGCGTGGACCTGGCCTCGGCCACCGCACGCTAAGGGGGCGCGCAAAAGCCGCGGCGCCCCGGAAACGGGCACCGCGGCGACGGGTGGGGTCACGGGATCTCGACCGGGGGTTGCGCGCAGCGCCGCAGGCGCATAGACGGATTTCTCGTTCCCTTCCGGGGGGCGCGAAACGGCGGGGGGGCTTGCCCCCTCGTCCTGTCCGAGACGGCGGGTGTCCCATCCGGGACTTAATCTCCTGCCTGAGACGGGGAACGGGTCGGATACGTTGCGGGGCTGTGGCCTCGGGCGGTCTTGGCTACGGGACCCGGTCGCGGACCCGACGCTCCGGGCCAGCCCGGGGCAGCAATGAGCCGGGGGTCACCCCCCAGACTTGGAGTAACACGTGGACAGAGCCCAGAAAGAGAAGGTGGTCGAGGAACTCGGCCAGATTTTCGACAGCTCGGGCGTGGTCGTCGTAGCGCGCTACGAAGGCCTCACGGTTGCCGAGATGCAGGCCCTGCGCGCGCTCATGCGTGACGCGGGTGGGGCCGTACGCGTTGCCAAGAACAGGCTCGCCAGGATCGCCCTGCAGGACAAGCCGTGCGAAAGCATCGGGGACCTCCTCACGGGCATGACCGTGCTCGCCTATTCCGAAGACCCCGTCGCTGCGGCGAAGGTCTCGGTCGAGTTCGCCAAGAAGAACGAGAAATTCGCGATTCTGGGCGGCGCCATGGGCGGGCAGCACCTCGACGCCGCGGGCGTCGAGTCGGTGTCGAAGCTGCCGTCGCGCGAGGAGCTTATCGCCTCCGTGGTGGCCTGCATCGGCGCTCCGGCGTCCAACATCGCCGGGGCCATTGGCGCACCTGCTTCCAACATCGCTGGCATCCTTTCCACCATCGAGGAAAAGGCGGCCGCCTGAGTGCGAGCATAGGCGTGGGGCAGTCGTTCCGCGCCGGACCCAACCCTGTTTTAGAGACGGAAACCCGACATGGCTGACCTGAAGAAACTCGCCGAAGAGATCGTGAACCTCACGCTGCTCGAGGCCCAGGAACTCAAGCAGATCCTCAAGGACGAATACGGCATCGAACCCGCCGCCGGCGGCGCGGTGATGATGGCCGGTCCCGCCGCCGGTGGCGACGCCGGTGCCGCAGCGGAAGAGCAGACCGAATTCGACGTGGTGCTCGTCGATGCCGGCGACAAGAAGATCAACGTGATCAAGGAAGTGCGCGCGATCACCGGCCTGGGCCTCAAGGAGGCCAAGGAGCTGGTGGAAGCCGGCGGCAAGGTCAAGGAGCAGGCTCCGAAGGCCGAGGCCGAGGAAATGAAGAAGAAGCTCGAAGAGGCTGGCGCCAAGGTCGAGCTGAAGTGAGCATCAGACGGGCGGCCATGACGGCCGCCCACCACCTGCGGCGATGCGAGGCATGATGGCCGACGGGCGGTTTCTCTTTCTTGCCCCCGATATCCGTGGGTCGTCCGGAGGCGTCGCCGTCCTTTATCATTGTGTGGATATTCTACGGAGTGCAGGAGAGCGGGCACATGTCGTGCACCAGACCCGCCGTTGCGGGTACTGGAACACGGCGGAAAGACCGGGGGTCCTTTATACCTATGTGCTCCATCCCGGATGATCACATAGACCCTCGCCGGACCGGTCTGTTCATGGCACGATGGATTCTGCGAGGCTATCGGGATGGGGGGCTGGCATGCTGATCTCGCTTCACAAGCAGGCAA
>SKMM01000106.1 GCA_007121055.1 Paracoccaceae bacterium
GGCCCCACTCCAGCGCCGGGGTGGCTTCGTGGATGGTGGCGCCGTGCGCCTCGGCGGCCTGGGCGAGCCCGCGCGCCAGCCCCAGCGGATTGATGTGCCCGCCGGTGGGGTTGAACATACCACCATACCAGAAATCCGTGCCCAGAATGTCCTGCGCCCCGGCGCGGTCCTTCAGTTCCGCCGGGAACCCCAGCCGCTGCCAGGCCGCAACGCGCTTTTCGCTCAGGCGGATGCGGCCGGGGGAATGGGCGGGCTGGAACCAGCCGGTCTGTTCGGCCTCGGCGAGCCCGTCGATGCCCTCGGCCCGGGCGAGGTCGAAGAGATAGGCTGCACTGTCGCCCACCAGCCGGGCAAACCGTTCGCCTGCGGGCCCGTGACGGGCGATCAGCGCGCCGGGCTCGGCCGCGGTCAGGGTGGGGATGACCTGCCCGTTGTTGCGCCCCGAGGCGCCCCAGCCCACGGAATTACCCTCCAGAACGGTGGTCGCGATACCCCGGCGCGCCAGATGCAGCGCCGCCGACAGGCCGGTGAAGCCGGAGCCGAGGATCACCGTGTCGGTCTCCACCATTCCCTGCAGCGCGGGCGCGGGTGGGCGGGCCGGGGTGACCTCGGCCCAGATCGAAGGGGGGTGTGGGGCGGTCATGCGGCACCTCTGGGGGCTTGGGCGGCCTCGTCGGGCATCCAGAACCAGCGCAGTGCCGCGGCCTCCGGGTCGAAGCGGTGGGGCGGACAGGGCGGGGCGGGGCGGGCGCGCAGGGCATGCGCCTGGGCAAGGCATGTGACGAAATCCGGGGCGGGAGCCGGGGCGGCGGCGGGCTGCCACAGCTCGGCCAAGCTGTCGGGGCCGCCGGGCCGCGCACCGGCCGCGCGCCACACGCCGCTGGCGGCATCCAGCCGGTAATGGGGCAGGATATCCACCCCGTGGCGCGCAACGAAACCCACCGCGGCGGCGATGGCGTCCACGGTGGCGTCGTCAAAGAAATAATTCACCCCGAGCCTCGCCCAGCCCGGCCGGAACGCCGCCAGCCCCCGGGCCACCGCGCGCTCATGCGCCGCCGCGCGGGCCGCGTCTATGCCCAGCAGCGCATGTCCGTAAGGCCCGGCGCAGGAACAGCCGCCCCGGGTCTGGATGCCGAACAGGTCGTTGAGCAGCGCCACCACGAAATTGTGATGCAGAAGCCGCGTCCCCACCCGGATGTTGAACGAGAAGATGCCGAGCCGCGCGGCCTCGGCCGGGCCGAGGATCTCGACGCCCTCTGTGGCGCGCAGGGCTGCCTCCAGCCGGGCGGCATGGGCCGCGTCGCGGCGGGCGATGGTCTTGGGCCCGATCCGGGCCTTGAGGTCGAGCACGAGTGCCGCGCGGATGTTCTCGACGATGCCGGGGGTGCCGGCTTCCTCGCGCCGTTCGGGGTCGGCGACATAGCGGTGCGCGGTCTCGGTGACATAGCTGACGGTGCCGCCGCCGGGCACGGTCGGGCAGTCGCAGGCCAGCAGCCCCCGGTCGGCCACCAGAACCCCCGAGGCGCCGGGGCCGCCGGGGAACTTGTGCGGCGACAGGAAGGCCGCGTCGATGCGGTCGCCCGCGCCCGGGGCGCTCTCGGCCAAGCGGATCGGGACATAGGGGCCGGCGGCGGCGAAGTCGCAGACGAAATGGGCGCCATGGGCATGCAGCAGCCGCGCCAGCGCCGGCAGATCGGTCAGCACGCCGGTGACGTTGGAGGCCGCCGAGAAGGCGCCGATCATCAGCCCCGCCCCGGCATGGTCCCGCAACGCCCGCTCCAGCGCATCAAGGCAGATCCCCCCCGCCCCGTCCAGCGGCACGCGCACCAGCCGCGCCCCGGATTCGCGCCAGGGCAGGTCGTTGGAGTGGTGCTCGTAAGGGCCCACGAACACCACAGCCTCGGCCGCCTGCGCGCCGCCGCGGCCCAGCCCCAGCGCACGCACCAGCTTGTCCGCCGCCGCCGTCGCGCCCGAGCCGGTGAACACCACCGCATGCTCGGCGTCTGCCCCCACCGCCGCGCGCACGCCCCCCCGCGCCAGTTCCCGCAGCCGGGTCGTGCGGCGCCCGCAATGCGAGGTCTCGGTGTGGGTGTTGCCATAGGTCGGCAGGACATGGGCGCGGATCGCATCCTCGATGAACCCCAGCGCCCGGCCGGACGCGACATAGTCGGCATAGATCAGCGGCCGGGGGCCGAACGGGCCGGGGATGGCCATGCCCTCGCCCAACAGGGCCGCGCGGACATCCTCGGGGGTGGGGGAAAAGGCGGTCATGCGGCGTCGTGCCTCGTGTCCGGAGGGCTCCAGTCCCGGCCGGGGATCGAGGACAGCAGCGCCCGCGTATAGGGATGCGTGGGCGCGGCGAACAGCGCTGCGGTGGGGCCGGTTTCCACCACGCGGCCCTTCTCCATCACGGCGATGCGGTCGCACAGTTGGGCGGCCACCCGCAGGTCGTGGGTGACGAACACCATCGACAGCTCCAGCCGCTCGCGCAGGTCCGCCAGCAGCCGCAGCACCTGCGCCTGCACCGAGACGTCCAGCGCCGAGACCGGCTCGTCGGCCACGATCACCTTGGGCTCCAGCGCCAGTGCCCGGGCGATGCCGATGCGCTGCCGCTGCCCGCCCGAGAATTCATGCGGATAGCGGTCGGCGGCGGCGGGCGACAGCTCCACCAGTTCCAGCAACTGCCGGGCGCGGGCATGGGCCTGGGCGCGGGGCATACCGTGGACCATGGGCCCCTGCGCGATCAGGTCCACCACCCGCTTGCGCGGGTTCAACGAGGCCTGCGGGTCCTGGAAGATCATCTGGATGTCGGCCCGCATCGCCCGCAGCGTGCGCGCATCGGCCGAGAGGATGTCGCGGCCGTCCAGCGTGACCCGCCCGCCATCGGCCTCCAGCAGCCGGGTGATGCAGCGCGACACGGTGGTCTTGCCCGAGCCGCTCTCGCCGACGATACCCAACGTCTCGCCCCGGCGCAGGTCGAAGGACACGTCGTCCACCGCCACCACCGCCTTGCGCCGGCCTGACAGGAAGCCGCCGCGGGCGGCGAAGGTCTTGCGCATGGCCTCGGCGCGCAGGACTACAGGGCTTTCGGTGAAGTCGCGCGGCGCCGGCGGGCGCAGGGCGGGGACGGCGGCCACAAGCGCGCGGGTATAGGCGTGGCGGGGGCGGTTCAGCACCTCGGCGGCAGGGCCCTTTTCCACCAGCACCCCGTGGCGCAGCACGGCCACGCGGTCGGCGATCTCGGCCACCACGCCGAAATCGTGGGTGATGAACAGGATGCCGGTGCCCTGGTCGCGCTGCAACTCGCGGATCAGGCGGAGGATCGCAAGCTGGGTGGTGACGTCGAGCGCGGTGGTGGGCTCGTCGGCGATCAGCAGCCGCGGTTTCAGTGCCAGCGCCATGGCGATCATCACCCGCTGGCGCTGCCCGCCCGAGATCTGGTGGGGGTGGGCGTTGATGGCCGAGGCGGGGTCGGGGATGCGGACCTGCTCCAGCATCTCCAGCACGCGGGCGCGGCGGGCCCGGCGGGGCAGGTCGGTGTGGAGCCGGAGCACCTCGTCGATCTGCCAGCCCACGGTCTTTTGCGGGTTCAGGGCCGTCATCGGCTCCTGGAACACCATGGCCATGCGGTTGCCGCGCAGGGCGCGCATGGCGGGTTCGGACAGGGTGGCAAGGTCGGTGCCGTCAAACCGCACGGTGCCGCCGGTCATGCGCACCTGCGGTTCGGGCAGCAGGCGCATGATCGCCCCGGCCGCAAGGCTCTTGCCCGAGCCGCTTTCGCCCACGAGGCAGACAGTCTCGCCCGCGCGCACGGTCAGGTCCAGCGCCTCGAGCGCGTGGGGACGGTCCGAACCCGGGGGCAGGGCCACGCGAACCTGCACCATTTCCAGCACGGGCGGGGGGGCGGCGGGGGCGGTCATCCCTTCTTCTGCCGCGGGTTCAGCGCCTCGTTCAACCCTTCGCCCACCAGCGAGAAGGACAGCACCGTCAGCACGATGGCCACGCCCGGGATGGCCGCGACATACCAGTCGGTGCGCAGCACGGCGCGACCCTGCCCGATCATGTTACCCCAGCTCGCGTAATTGGGATCGCCAAGCCCGAGGAAGGCCAGCGCGGATTCTAGCAGGATCGCCAGCGCCATGATGACCGAGGCATAGACGATCACCGGGGGCAGCGCGTTGGGCAGGATCTCGCGGAAGATGATCGAGCTGTGGCCGACGCCAAGGTTGCGCACCGCCTCGACGAACTCGCGCTTGCGCAGGGCCATGAACTCGGCCCGCGCCAGCCGTGCGGGCGCGGTCCACGAGACTATGGCGATGGCGAGCACGATGTATTCGATGCGCGAGCCGAGAATCGCTACCAGCGCCAGCAGCAGCACGAAGTTCGGGACGGTCTGAAACGCCTCGGTGATGCGCATGAGCACATCGTCCACCCAGCCGCCGAAATAGCCCGCCACCGCCCCCACCAGAACGCCGAAGCCGATGGACAGAAGCGTCGCCACAAGCCCGATCAGGAGCGAGATGCGCGCCCCGTGCAGGATGCCCGCGAGGATGTCGCGGCCCAGCTGGTCGGTGCCCAGCGGCACCGCGAGGTCGGTGAAGGGCGGGATCAGCGGCGCGGCGGCGCGGCGCAGCGGGTTGCCGGGCTCGTAGAACCCCGCCAGCGCGGCCATGGCCAGCACGCCGCCCAGCAGCACCAGCCCTAGCACCGCGGCGCGGTTGCGCCGGTAGCGGCGCCAGAACACCGAGGCGCGGGTGGGCGTGGCTCCGCCCGGGGCGATGGGGTCGGCAAGGCTCATGTCAGTTCGATCCGGGCGTCGATGCGGGCATAGAGGAGGTCCACGAGGAAATTGACAACCACCACCAGAATGGAGCTGAGGAACACGATCCCCATCAGCACGTTCATGTCGCGCTGGGTGACCGCCTGATAGGCAAGCTGCCCCAGACCGGGCAGCGAGAAGATCGTCTCGACCACCACTGCCCCGCCCAGCAGGGTCGAGAATTGCAGCCCGAACAGCGTCACCACCGGCAAGAGCGCGTTGCGCATGATGTGGTGGATCATCAGTCGGCCCTCGGCGGCGCCCTTGGCGCGGGCGGTGCGCACGAAGTCGAGCTCGGCCACCTCCAGCACGGTGGCGCGCATCAGCCGCAGGTAGAAGGCGAGGAAGATCAGCGACAGCGAGGCGGTGGGCAGCACGAGGTGGCGCGCGATATCGATGACGCGGTCCCAGCCTGTGTAGAAGCTGCCGATGGTCTGCACGCCGCCCACCGGGAACCACCCCAGCTTCACCGAGAACAGCACGATGAACATCAGCCCCAGAAAGAAGCTGGGCGTGGCGTAGAAGATCAGCCCCAGCGTGGAGATGATGTTGTCGGTCAGCGAATAGGCCCGCCGCGCGGCGATGGCGCCCAGCGCCACCCCGATGGAGAAGGCAAAGCTGAGCGAGGTGATCATCAGCAGAAGCGTCGTGCCAAGCCTGTCGAACAGGATCACCGAGACGGGCTGTTCATGCACGAAGGACCAGCCGAAATCGAAGGTCAGGAGCTTGCCCATGTAGATCCAGAGCTGCACCCACACCGGCTCGTCCAGACCGTATTCGGCGCGCAGCCGGGCGATGTAGGCGGCATCGGCCCCGCCCATGTCGCCCACCAGCGCGTCTACGATGTCGCCGGGCGCGAGATGCAGCAGCAGGAAGGTGCCCACCATGATCAGCAGAACCACCGGCACCGCCTGCACCAGCCGCCTGATCGCATAGAGAAGGATCGTCATGGCTGTCCCCTTCCTGACTGCGGGGCGACCGGTGCTTGGCCGGCGCCTCGCGCGTGCATCGCATCGGCCGCCCCGGCCTCGCGCCTTCGCAGGAGCGGTCGAGGCCCGCCGCCATCGCGTTACCGCCGGCCAAGGCCCGTCACTTCGGTTCGGCCGTCTCGACCGTTGTTGGGCGGCGCGCCGCCTCGCAAACCGAGACCTGCCGCAGCGCCCTCCCCTGCTTCGCCTGGGCCCCGGGCCGCATCGTCCGTACCGCTGCCGCCCGACCCGTGCCTCGTTCGGGTCCGTTCGCGCCATGGGGCTGCCCGGCCCGGAGTGCGGGCGGCGCGGCTTCAGGCCGCCGGGCGGCGCCGGCTCAGTCCTCGGCCAGCCACAGGTCGTGCCAGCTGGAGGATTTCCAGCGTGGCGTGTTGTGGTGGTTGCGCAGCCGGGTGCTGGTGACCGAGATGAAGGGGTGCTCGATGGCGAAGACCACCGGCAGCTCTTCCTTCGCCATGCGCTGCAGCTCGTGGTACATCCCGGCGCGCTTTTCGGGGTCGAGCTCCTGGGCGGCTGCGTCGATCAGGGCGTCCATCTCCTCGTTGAGATAGCCGAACTGGTTCGACCAGGGCGTGCCCACCGGCGCGCCCGAGCGCAGCCAGACGGTGGTGGACACCGCAGGGTCCGAGCGGAACTGGTGCCAGCCGTTGGCGGTGTCGAAATCGTGGTCGCGGTAGACCCCCGTCAGAAAGGCCGGCGCGTCGTTGGCGACCAGCTCCACCGCGATCCCGACCTCGCCCAGCGACTGCGCGAGGTATTCGCCCCAGAGCTGGGTCCACTCCCCCCAGGGCGCGGAGCGGTGGCGCAGCCGCAGCCTCACGCCGTTCGCGTCGGGGGTCAGGCCGGCCTCGTCCAGCAAGGCGATGGCGCGCTCGGGGTCGAAGTCGTACACGCGCACGTCGTCGGTGAAGTTCGCCCCTCCGGTGGAGGGCACCGGCCCGCGCCCGGGCGTGGCGAAGCCGCGCATGATGGTCTGGATCGCGTCGTCGATGTCCACCGCGTGCAGGATCGCCTGGCGCACCCGCAAGTCGGCCAGCGCCGGGTTGCGGTGGTTGAACTCGATGGTGGAGTGGGCGACGTTGTTCTCGTAGCCCTGCGAGCCCACCTCGAAGCGGTCATCGCCGTCCAGCCGCACGATGTCGGACATCGAGATGCCGTTGAAGCCCGAGATGTGGATCTGGCCGGCCTCCAGCGCCGCGGCGGCCGCCGAACGGTCGGTGATGAAGCGCCAGATGATGCGGTCGAGGTAGGGGTAGTCGGGGCCGCGCCAGTAATCCTCGTTGCGGTCGGCGATGACGTATTGCCCGCGCTGGTATTCCACGAAGCGGAACGGCCCGGTGCCGATCGGCGCAGCGTTCAACTCGTTGCGCTCGTAATCGGTGCCCTCGAACAGGTGCTTGGGCATGGGATGGCCAAGGTCGGGCATCGCCGCCACCAGAAGCTCCAGCGGCATCGGCTCGGAATAGACGAAGACCGCGGTGTGCTCGTCGGGGCACTGCACCTCCTGCAGGTGCTGCTGCAGCGTGGAGGAATAGTTCAGCCGCTCCTTCCACATCTCCATGGCGGTGAAGGCCACGTCGGCGCAGGTGAAGGGTTCGCCATCGTGCCAGCGCACGCCCTCGCGCAGATTAAAGGTGATCTCCAGCCCGTCCTCGGTGGAGGACCAGTCGGTGGCGAGAATGCCGACCGGCCCGTCATAGGTCAGGTCGATCAGCGGCTCCACGATCTTGCCCGAGATATTGTAGACCCCGGTCGAGGCCCGCAGCGCGGGGTTCAGCACCCGCTGCTCCGAAACCATATGCACCACGACCGTACCGCCGCGCCGCGGCTCCTCCTCGGCCAGAGCCGGCAGCGCTGCAAGCGTCCCTGCCACCGCCGCCATGCATCCCCGCAGCATCGTCCCTCGTGCCATGCGTCCGTTCCTTTCCGTCCCGTCGCCTGCTGTTTGCCAGCGCTGTTGCCGCGGCCCCGGACGTTACCCGACCCCGGACCTTGCCCGACCCCGTCCGCAATGGCATGCAGTCCATCGTGAAGCCCGGGGGTTGTCAACATCCTTGTGACCACCCCGGGGATGCGGTGGCCAAGGCGGGGGACGGTCTGCCCGGGAACCGGACAGGTGCACCGGTAGTGTTCCGGCAGGTCGGCGCGAGGCGGGTCGCTGCGGCAAGGGGAGGGGCGGATGGAGGAAGGCATTTCCGGGCGCACCGTCTGGATCACCGGCGCGGGGTCCGGGATCGGGGCGGCCGTGGCGCGGGCCTTTGCCGGGGCGGGGGCCACCGTGGCGCTGACCGGGCGATCCGAGGCGCCGCTCCGTTCGCTGGCCGAGGAGATCGGCGGGCAGGCGCAGGTCCACCCGGGCGACGTGCGCAACGCGGCCGCCATGGCCGGCATCGCCGCCCGGCTGGCCGAGGACACCGGCGGGCTGCATATCCTGTGCAACAACGCGGGGCTGAATGTGCCGCCGCGTTACTGGCGGGACCTCAGGGCGGACCCGCAGGGCCAGGCCCGCGCGGGCTGGCAGGCGGTCATCGATGTTAACCTGACGGGCGCACTGAACGTCATCGCCGCGGCGCTCGGGCCGATGCGCGAGGCGGGCGGGGGGGTGATGATCCACACCGCCTCCTGGGCCGGACGGTTCCACAGCCCCGTCGCGGGCGTGGCCTATGGCGCGGCCAAGCACGCCGTCGTCAGCCTCTCGGCCAGCCTGAACGCCGAGGAGGGCGCCCACGGCATCCGCTCCACCGCGCTGTGCCCCGCCGAGGTCGCAACCCCCCTGCTGCTGCGCCGCCCCGGCTTCGACCTCGCCGCCGCCGAGGCCATGATCCAGCCCGACGACATGGCCGCCGCCGCGCTGTTCTTGGCGCGCATGAACCCCAGCGTGGCAGTCCACGAGATCACCCTGGCGCCCGTGCGCCGCACCCCGTCCATCCCCACAGGAGACGCCCCATGACTGCGCCAGCCCCCCACCCCGTCGCCGGCATCGACCATGTGTTCCTTCTGGTCCATGACCTCGACCACAGCCGCGACACCTATGCCCGGCTGGGCTTCACCGTGTCGCCGCGGGGGCTGCACAGCGCCCACAAGGGGGCCGCGAACCACACCATAATGTTCCCCGACGACTACCTCGAACTGCTGGGCCTGATCGCCGAGACTGAGGCCAATGCCGGGCGCCGCGCGGCGCTGTCCCGCATGGGCGAGGGGCTGCACGCCGTGGCCTGCCGCATCGGCGACGCCCATGCCGCCAAGGCAGCCCTTGCGGCCCATGGCATCGCCACCGACCCGGTCGGCAGCTTCTCGCGCCCGGTGCCGCTGCCGGACGGCTCGCAGGCCATGGCCTCGTTCAACACGCTGGCCTTCGAGGGTACGGAGGTGCCGCTGGGCACCTGCTTCATGTGTCAGCACCTGACCCGGGACGCCGTCTGGGTGCCCTCGCTGCTGGACCATCCCAACACCGCCTGCGGGCTGGCCCGCGTGATCGCGCGCACCGACACTCCCGAGGCCGCCGCCCGCGGCTATGCCCGGCTGTTCGCCGCAGGCAAGGCCCGCCCGACCGCCAATGCCTGGGAGGTCGAGACCGGCACCGCTTCCGCCGTCATGGCCTTCATCGAGCCCGCCACGCTGATGGCGCTGTACCCTGATCTGGACCTCGACCGCGCCCCCGAAGGCGCGTTTGCCGCCCTTCAGGTCCGGGTCCGCGACCTCGACCGCGCCCGCGCGGTGCTGGAGGCCGCCGACGTACCCCACCGCACCACCCCCGACGGCCTCGCCGTCCCGACCCGCGCCGCCTGCGGCACGGTGCTGGAGTTCGTGCCCGCCTGATCTAATGCCCCCCCCAAACCGCCGCGCCTTCCCGCTTGCTTTCATGTCCGGCAAGCTTTACCCATCGGGCATCAACGACAACAGCGCGATGGCCCGGGAAAGGAACCGCTGGAACTCGCCCCTTCAGGCCGCTGATGCTGCAACAGCGAGAGGCCGTCGTATGGATGTTCCGAGCGGCAGCAATGTCGGGGTGCCGTTGAAAAACGCGCTCCGTTCGATTTCTCGTCGTTCTGGCAAACAAGAGCGCTGCGTCTCTTCAGGCGATCTTTGATGGATCAGAAAGGCGTCCAGTGGCCGGCTTTCCCCGAAAACGAACCACGCGCCGATTTGCCCCATGGTCGCTGCTGCGGTGGGGCAGTGGTGGGCGGCGAGGTTGTCAAGGATGCTCCGCATACTTTGCGGCGATTGCATCGGTCGGCTTTCCGCCCTCGAGGTCGGTGACGCTGCAAGAGCGGAGGGTCTCTGGGGGGATGATGCGAACGTCCGCAAGGTCCCGCATAGCTGACGGGCACGGCTTGCTCCGCCGGATCGGGGCGCGTGAGTTACCGGATCGACGCAAGGAGCCGATGCCGTTGAAAAACTCTTCGATCGTCGATGGCGGAACGGCTGGATGATGACAGTCTGGAAGCAGGATGATGAAGACGTCGCTCCGCGCGTCGGCCGCCTCAGGTGGGCAACGCCATCGCGGGCACCAGTGGTCGGAGCTTGGCGAGTTTCCTCAGGTTCTGGGCGATCGCCGCGAGGGTGAATTCGTCCTTTGCGCCGAACGGTCCCCTCAGCCGGAGTCGAGCGAGGCCGAGGATGCGCTTGAGATGGGCGAAGAGCATGGCGTTGTTGCAGAACTCTCGCTGTGAAGGATTCACATCACGAATCCATGCGGTTAAGATGCTCTATCCCGGATGATCACATAGACCCTCGCCGGACCGGTCTGTTCATGGCACGATGGATTCTGCGAGGCTATCGGGATGGGGGGCTGGCATGCTGATCTCGCTTCACAAGCAGGCAACGACGAC
>SKMM01000033.1 GCA_007121055.1 Paracoccaceae bacterium
AGGCGATCTGGGGCCCAAGGGAGGGCGGGGACGAATGACCCCAGCCCCGGATCGCAAGGAGATCGTTGCCCTCGTCGAGGAGGCCATGGCTGCCGGGGCGCGCCAGGCCGCCGCCTGTGCGCATTCCACGGAAGATGGGCATCGATTCCACGCGATCGTGGGCAGCCATTCCACGCCTCGGGCAGTCTGGCCGACGTGGTCATGGGGTCAGGCCCGAGCCGTCGGGTCAAGCGGTTTCAGCGTGACGGCGCGCTTCCGCATGCTTTCGCCGGCGAGGTTCAATCGGTGGGCGTTGTGAACGAGCCGATCGAGGATGGCGTCGGCCAAGGTCGGGTCGCCTATGGCCTCGTGCCAGTTCTCGACCGGGAGTTGGCTGGTGACGATTGTGGAGCCGCAGCCGTGTCGGTCCTCGAGGATCTCCAGCAGGTCGCGCCGTTCGGATGAGGTGAGGACGGCAAGCCCCCAGTCATCGAGAATGAGCAGGTCTGTCCTGGCCAGTGCCTTGAGCATCCGTGGGTGCCGCCCATCGCCGCGGGCGACCGCAAGCGTCTCGAAGAGACGCGGCACCCTGTGGTAAGCGACAGCACGCCCGTCGCGGCAGGCCTTGTGGCCGAGCGCGCAGGCGATCCAGCTTTTCCCGAGCCCTGTCGGGCCGGTGATGAGCAGGTTCTCGTGGCGGCTGATCCAGGCGCCGTCGACCAGATGGGCCATGACGGCGCGGTCGATGCCGCGCGGCGTGCGCAGGTCGAGATCCTCGACGCAGGCGGCCTGGCGGAGGGCCGCGAACTTGAGCCGGGCGACCAGCCGCTTGGCGTCCCGTTCGGCGGCTTCGCGGTCGACCAGAAGGCCGAGCCGATCTTCGAACCCGAGAGCATCGAAGGTGGCCGGGGCCTGACGTTGCTGGTCGAGCGCCTGGACCATGCCAGTGAGCCCGAGGGTTGCGAGCCGCTCGGAGGTGGGGTGGGTCAGCAAGGTGTCTCTCCTTTCAATGGTAATAGCCTCGGCCGCGGATGTTGGGGTGCTGCAGGAGAAGCTGCCCGGCCTCTTCCTCGAGGAAGGCGCGGTCGAGCCCGGTCTTCAGGATGGAGCGGATCGAGGCGACGGAGCGGGCGCGGATCGACAGCCCGCGCCGGCAAGCGGCATCAAGACGGACCGGGTCGTAGCTTCTGGCCAGGGCGAGGACGCCGAGGCAGGTGCGGAAGCCCTGCTCAGGATGCGGGCGATCGGCCATGACGGCCTCGCAGAACGCCGCAACCGAGGGGCCGAGCTTTGATGCCTGCGCCAACATGCGCGCCGGCGTCCATTCGGCGTATCGGCGGTGGGCCGAGGGCATGTGCTCGGGCACCGTCACATGGCTGCGCCGCCCGGGGCAGCGTGGATGGCTGGCCACGCGTTGTCCCTTGTGGAAGATCTCGACGACCGCGCCGCAGATGCGGACATCCACCTCCTGTCGGATCAGCCCGAACGGCACGGAGTACCAGGAGCTGTCCACCTCGACGTGGTAATCCGGCGCGACGCGGGCGCGTTTCCAGCGGGCGAACGCGTAGGGCGCCGGCGGCAGAGGTTGCAGGTTCGGCCGGTCGATCGTGGCGAAGAGATCGGCCCGGCTGGCACCGTAGCCGCGCATGATGCGCATGTTCAGCTCATCCACCAGCCGCCGGATCGCGGCGTTCAGGTCCGCCAGCGAGAAGAAGCGCCGGTTGCGCAGACGCGCCAGAATCCAGCGCTGCGCAACCTGCACGGCGACTTCGACCTTCGCCTTGTCGCGCGGCCGGTAGGGGCGTGCCGGCAGGACGGCGGTGCCATAGTGGCCTGCCATCTCGGCATAGGTGCGGTTCAGGCCGGGATCGAAGCGACAGGCCTTCAACACCGCGGACTTCAGGTTGTCAGGCACCACCACCTTCGGCACGCCGCCGAGGAAGGCGAACATCCCCACATGGGCGCGGATCCAGTCCTCGAGGCCCTCGGAGGCCACCGCTTCCGCGTAGGTGTAGTTCGACGCCCCCATCGCCGCGACGAACAGCTTCACTGACGTGGCTTCCCCGGTCTCCGGATCGATCACGTCGACCGTGTCGCCCGCGAAGTCGACGAAGACCTTCTCGCCACCCACATGGATCTGGCGCATCGTGGGCCGGACGCGGCCCTTCCAGGCCTCATAATGCTCGCAGAACCAAGCATAGCCGAAGCCAAGCGGATGGGCTGCGCGATACTCTTCCCAGAGCAGGGCGCGCGTGACACCCGGGCGCCGCAGGTCCCGGTCCACCACGAGCCAATCAGGCACGGGACGCTCTCCATCCGGCACTAACGGCGCCGCCGGGAACAACAGCAGGTCAAGATCGTCGTCGGACAACGTCTCGGGAAGCGGCCACGTCAGACCAGCCTTCCGCGCCCGCCCAAGGTACGCCCCGACGGTTCCCTTCCCCACCCCGAGAGAGGCGGCGATCGCCCGCTCGCTCAGCCTCTGGGCATATTTCAAGCGCAGCACGTCCCGTATCCGGCGCATCGACAGTCTCTCTGTTGGCATGCGTGTCCCCTCGTTCGAAACGAGGAGCACCGTAGCTTCAGACTGTCGGCCGAGCCTGCCCACGATGCCGTGGAACGGGTGCCCACGATCACGTGGAATGGACGCCCATCATCCCGTGGAATCCGTGCCCGCGATCACGTGGAACACGCAGCCGCCTGTGCGGAACTCGGCCTCGATGCTCGCACCCTGCAACGCTGGAAAACCCCTGAGGGCGCGGTGCGCGAAGATCGCCGCCCTTTGGCCGAGCGTCCCGTCCCGGCCAACCGGCTGA
>SKMM01000123.1 GCA_007121055.1 Paracoccaceae bacterium
AGAAAACCCGCCGTCCCTTGACGGCGGGCGCGGGCTGCGCGCAGGAAATCTGCCCGCCGGGGCAGGGTCGCCAGCCGCGGCAGAGCCGGGGCGGCGCGCTCCGGCCGGTCGGGGATCAGGCCGACAGCTTCTTGCGGCCGCGGGCGCGGCGCAGGTTGATGATCTTGCGCCCGGCCTTGGTGGACATCCGTGCACGGAACCCGTGGCGGCGCTTGCGGACGAGGTTGGAGGGCTGGTAGGTGCGTTTCATCGGTCTGGTCCTGCGTGTTCGGCGGGCGGATCGGGCGGCATGTCCGGGCGGGTCGGGCCATCGGCCGCTGTGGACCCGCGCGCGGTCTCAGGGATGGGCGCATAGGCGAGCGGCGCGGCCATGTCAATTCGCAGACCGACGCCGGCGCTGGGGCGGCGGGAAAAACGACCTAATTCGGCGGGGGACAGGAAGGCAGGATGACGAAACCGCACGGCACGCCCCCGCACACCGGCCCCCGGCATTCTGGCCCGGACCTGGCCGCCGGCCCGATGCCCGCCCCGCCCGGCGGCCCCCTGCGCCGCCGCAGGCCCTGGCGTGCCGCGATCGTCGTCACGATCCTCGGCGTCGCGGTGGGCACCACGCTCCTCTTCGGCGACCGCATCGGCTACGAGACCCTGCGCGACAACCGCGAGACGCTGCTTGCGTTCCGCGACGCCAATTTCCTGCTCACCGCGTTTGCCTTCATAACCGCCTACATCCTGATCGTGCTGTTCGCGATCCCCGGGGCGCTGGTGGCCTCGCTGACCGGGGGCTTCCTGTTCGGCCTGTTCCCCGGCGCGCTGTTCAACATCGTCTCGGCCACGGTCGGTTCGATCCTGATCTTCCTGGCCGTGCGCTGGGGGCTGGGCGCCCGCATGGCCGCGAAGATGGAGATGAGCGAGGGCAAGATGCGCCGCTTCAAGAAGGCCATCGACGAGAACGCCTTCTCGGCGGTGATGACGGTGCGGCTGATCCCTGTGATTCCCTTCTTCGCGACCAACATCGCCGCGGCCCTGCTGGGCATGCGGCTCGCGCCCTTCGCCACGGCGACCGCGCTGGGCGTGATCCCCGGCGGGGTGATCTACACCTGGGTGGGCGCGGGGCTGGGCGAGGTGTTCGAGCGCGGCGAGACGCCGAACCTCGGGATCATCCTCGAATGGCCGATCCTGGGGCCGCTGCTCGGCCTCGCCGCGCTGTCGGCCCTGCCCACCGTGCTGCGGCTGATGCGCCGGCGGGAGCGCCCCGGTGCCTGAAACGGTGCCCGGAACGGGGGCTGACGCCGGGACCGAGACGATCCGGACCGACATCTGCGTGATCGGCGCGGGCTCGGGCGGGCTGTCGGTGGCCGCCGGGGCGGTACAGATGGGCGCGCGGGTCGTGCTGGTCGAGGGCGCCGCGATGGGGGGCGACTGCCTCAACCACGGTTGCGTGCCCTCCAAGGCGCTGATCGCCGCGGCGGGGGCGGCCCATGCGATGGGCGCGGGCGGGCCCTTCGGCATCGCGCCGGTGACCCCGCAGATCGACCAGGGCGCGGTGAAGGACCATGTTGCGGGGGTCATCGCCGCCATCGCCCCCCATGACAGCCAGGAGCGATTCGAGGGCCTCGGCGTGCGCGTGCTGCGCGACTGGGCGCGCTTCACCGGTCCGCGCGAGGTCGCCGCAGGTAGGCGGCGCATCCGCGCGCGCCGCTTCGTGATCGCCACCGGGTCGCGCCCCCTGATCCCGCAGGTCACGGGCCTCGACCAGGTCGGGTTCCACACCAACGAGACGATCTTCGGCCTGCGCCAGCGCCCGTTCCACCTGATCGTGCTGGGCGGCGGTCCCATCGGCATCGAAATGGCCCAGGCCCACCGCCGGCTGGGCAGCCGGGTAACCGTGATCGAGGCCGACCGGGCGCTGGCGCGCGAGGAGCCGGAACTTGCCGCCATCGTGCTGGAGCGGTTGCGGGCCGAAGGGGTGGAGGTGCTGGAGGGCGCCGGCGTCGCGGCGGTGGCCGGCACCGAGGGGGCGCTGAACGTGACCCTGACGGACGGACGGCGCCTGGCGGGCTCGCATCTGCTGGTCGCCGCGGGCCGGCGCCCGGCGCTGGAGCGGCTGGACCTGGACGCGGCCGGCATCCGGCACGGCCCCCGGGGCGTGGTGGTCAATGCGGGGCTGCGCACGACCAACCGACGGGTCTATGCCATCGGCGACGCGGCGGGGCTGGGGCAGTTCACGCATCTGGCCGGCTACCACGCGGGCATCGTGATCCGGTCGGCGGTGCTGGGCCTGCCGGCGCGCGCGCGGACGGACCACATCCCCCGCGCGACCTACGCCGACCCCGAACTGGCCCATGTCGGCCTGACCGAGGCCGAGGCCCGCGCCCGCTTCGGCGACCGGGTGGAGGTCGTCACCGCGCCGATGTCCGGCAACGACCGCGCCCGCGCCCTGGGCCGGACCGAAGGGCTGGTGAAGCTGGTGATCCACCGCGGCCGGCCGGTGGGGGCGGGCATCGTGGCCCCCCATGCGGGCGAGCTGATCGCGCCCTGGGCGCTGGCGCTGTCTGCGCGGCTGAAGCTGTCGGCGGTGGCGGGCATGGTTCTGCCCTATCCGACCCTGGCCGAGGCGGGCAAACGCGCCGCGGGCGCCTATTTTTCCCCCAGACTCTTTGATAATGCTGCGGTGAAACTGTTGGTGAGGCTGGTCCAGCGTCTGCTGCCCTGAGCGCGCGGGGCCGGAACGTGCGGGGAACGACGTGGTCAATTCGCTGTCCGGGCGATTTCTGCTGCTGACGATCCTGTTCG
>SKMM01000035.1 GCA_007121055.1 Paracoccaceae bacterium
CGCCGGCGTGCAGCCCGCCGCTTCCGGCCGGAGGTTTGGAGAGGCTGTAAGGGGGGGCCGTCCGCGTTGACAGCGCGGTGTGCAGCGGGATGTCATTTTGAGAGAGCGAGGCACAAGAGCTCGGTCGGCGTCGAGCCTGATTGCGCCTGGGCTGATGGCTGAGTGGGGGCGTTCGCGTCTTTGCAGCGTGGCACCCAACCGCGGGGCGCCTTACTCGGCGGCGATGCCGTCGGTGAATTGCAGGCGGGCGAGGCGGGCGTAGAGGCCGCCCTGGCTGACCAGCGCGTCATGGCTGCCTTCGGCCACGATGCGGCCGTCCTCGAACACCAGGATCCGGTCGGCCTTCTTCACTGTGGCCAAACGGTGGGCCACGATCAGCGTGGTGCGGCCCTGCGAGAGGCGTTCGACCGCCACCTGCACGGCGCGTTCGCTCTCCGCATCGAGGGCCGAGGTCGCCTCGTCCAGCAGCATCACCGGGGCGTCGCGCAGGATCGCCCGGGCGATCGCCACGCGCTGCTTCTGCCCGCCCGACAGTAGCACGCCGCGTTCGCCCAGCGTGGTGTCGTAGCCTTGGGGCAGGGCGGCCAGGAAGTCGTGGGCGGCGGCCGCCCGAGCCGCGGCCTCGACCTCGGCGTCCGTCGCGTCGGGGCGGCCGAAGCCAATGTTGTCGCGCGCCGAGCCTGCGAAGATCACCGGGTCCTGCGGCACCAGCGCCAGCGCCTGGCGGAAATCGTCCCGGGCCATGGCGCGCAGGTCGATCCCGTCCAGCAGGATCCGCCCCGTGGCCGGGTCGTAGAAGCGTTGCAAGAGCTGGATGATGGTGGTCTTGCCGGCGCCGGAAGGCCCCACCAGAGCCACGGTCTCGCCCGGCGCCACGCGGAAGGATACGCCCCGCAGTGCCGCCGCCTCGGGCCGGGCGGGGTAGCGGAAGGTCACGTCCTCGAAGGCGATTTCGCCACGGGCAGGCCGGGGCAGGGGGAGGGGGTCGAGCGGGTCGCGCACGCTGTCCACCGCCGTCAGCAGTTCCACCAACCGCTCGGTGGCGCCGGCGGCGCGCTGCAGTTCGCCCCAGATCTCGGACAGCGCCCCGACGGCACCCGCCACGATCACGGCATAGATCAGGAACTGCACCAGCTCGCCGGCCGTCATCACCTCGGTCGCGACCGCATTGGCGCCGGTCCACAGTACACCGACCACCCCTGAAAATGCGAGGAAAATGACGATCACCGTCATCCCCGCCCGGGTCAGGATCCGCCGGCGGGCCACATCGAACGACGTCTCGGTCACCCGCGCGAACTCCGCCCGGCTTGCGGCTTCATGGGTGTAGGCCTGCACCGTCTGCGCCGCCTGCAGCGCCTCGGAGGCACTGCCCGAGGAGGCCGCGATCCAGTCCTGGTTCTCGCGCGACAGCCGCCGCAGCCGCCGGCCCAGCACCACGATGGGCACGATCACCGCCGGCACCAGCAGTAACACCACGCCGGTCAGCTTGGCCGAGGTCAGGATGAGCGCGATCATCCCCCCCACCAGAAGCAGCACATTGCGCAGCGCGATCGACACCGACGAGCCGATCACCGACAGGATCAGCGTGGTGTCGGTGGTGATGCGCGACAGCACCTCGCCGGTCATCACGCGTTCGTAGAAGGCCGGCGACATCCCGATCATGCGGTCGAACACGGCCTTGCGGATGTCTGCTACCACCCGCTCGCCGAGCCGCGTGACGAGGTAGTAGCGCAGCCCAGTGCCCAGCGCGAGAAGCCCCGCAATCCCCAGCGCCGCCGCGAAATAGGCGTTCAGCAGCACCATCTCGCGGGCCTCGAATCCGTCCACCACCCGGCGCACCGCCAGCGGCAGCATCAGCGCCACAACCGCCGTGGCCACCAGCGCCCCGATGGCCGCCGCCAGCAGCCGCCGGTAGGGCTTCACGAACGGCCACAGCGCCGCAAGCGCGCCCACACGGCGCGAACGGGCGCGGTCCTCCGCCTCGATCACGGTCTGGTCCGACATGTGCCTCCCTGGGCCTTGCCTGTCGGAGGAATAGGCCGTCGCCAAGCCTGCCGCAAGGCACCGGCTGCACGCAAGCATGCGTCCCACAGTCGCCTTTCGCTGCTCCCCGGGCGCGGGGGTAAATTTCCGCGGCGCGGCGGTCGCCCCGCCGGGACGGCGCCATAGATGCGAGGGGTGCAGGAGGGACGGGATGCGAGACGAAACGGCCGAGGCCTTGCTGGCGGTGGCAGATCTGCAGCGCAGCTATGTCGTGGCGGGCGAGCGCGTGGCGGTGCTGCGCGGGGTGTCCTTCGACCTGCCGGCCGGCCGCAGCCTTGCGCTGACGGGCGAGAGCGGCAGCGGCAAGAGCACTCTTCTGCACCTGGTGGCCGGCCTCGACCGTCCCGATGCCGGTCACATCCGACTTGCGGGCCACGAGGTCGCAAACCTGCCCGACGCCGCCCGCGCCCGGCTGCGGCGCGAGGTGGTGGGCCTCGTCTTCCAGCAGTTCAACTTGATCCCCTCGCTGACCGTGGCGGGCAACCTTGCCTTCCAGGCCCGCCTTGCGGGCCGCTACGACGGCGCCGTGGTGGCCGACCTTGCCGAGCGCCTCGGCCTCATCGAGCTGATGTCGCGCTACCCCGAACAGCTTTCCGGCGGCCAGCAGCAGCGCGTCGCCATCGGCCGCGCGCTGGCCGCCCGCCCGGCGCTGGTGCTGGCCGACGAGCCCACCGGCAACCTCGACGAGGCCACCGGCGACCGCGTCCTCGACCTGATGCTCGGCCTCGTCGCCGACGCCGGCGC
>SKMM01000368.1 GCA_007121055.1 Paracoccaceae bacterium
CCCTTGCAAGGACAGGCCATGACCGAGCTTTCGCTGCGCGGGCTGACCAAGCGCTTCGGCGCCTACACGGCGGTCGAGGACGTGACGCTCGACATCCCGAACGGGCAGTTCGTCTGCCTGCTCGGCCCGTCGGGCTGCGGCAAGACCACGCTTCTGCGGCTGATCGCGGGGCTGGAGGAGCCCAGCGCCGGACAGATCCTGGTCGAGGGCGCCGACCAGACCGACGTGCCGACCCACCGGCGCGGCTTCGGCATGGTGTTCCAGTCGCTGGCGCTGTTTCCGCATCTGACCGTGGCGCAGAACATCGCCTATCCGCTGGCGATCCGCGGGGTGGGACGCGCGGCGCAGGCCCGCCGGGTGGCCGAGCTTCTGGACCTCGTGCAGCTGCCCGACCTCGGCGACCGGCGCGTCCACCAGCTGTCGGGCGGGCAGCGGCAGCGGGTGGCGATCGCCCGCGGCCTCGCCATCGACCCCAAGGTGTTCCTGCTGGACGAGCCGCTGTCCGCGCTCGATGCCAACCTGCGCGAGCACATGCAGGTGGAGCTGCGCCAGCTGCAGCAGCGGCTTGGCGTGACCACCGTGGTCGTCACCCATGACCAGAAGGAAGCGCTGACCATGGCCGACCTCCTGATCGTCATGGACCGCGGCCGGGTGCAGCAGATGGGCGCGCCGATGGATCTGTACCGCGATCCGGCCAATGCCTTCGTGGCGGGCTTCATCGGGTCCACCAACCTGTTGCCGGGCCGGCTGGTGGGCGGGGTGCTGGAGGTCGGCGGGCAGGCGATCCGGCTGGCCGACGGCGACCGGGTGAAATGCGCCGAAGGCGCCGCGGTGCTGTCGGTGCGCCCGGAGGACGTGCGGTTTGCCGAGGCGGGCCTGCCCGCACGGGTGAGCTTCGTGCGCGATCTGGGCGAGAGCGTGCAGTTCCGCCTCGACCTCGACGGGCGCGAGGTGACGGCGCTGTTCGCCCCGCGCGACCGGCCGGCGGTGGGGCTGGGCGACACGGTGCATCTGGCCTTCGAGCCGGGCCGCCGCGTGGTGCTGGCGCCATGAGCGCGGGGCGCGCGGCGGCCACGCCCGGCTGGTTCGGCGCGCTGCCGGCGCTGTGGCTGGCGGTGCTGTTCCTGATCCCCTTCGCCATCATGCTGTCGGTCAGCGTTGCGCATCGGGTGCCCGGCGGGTTCTTCGAGACCGGCTTCGATCTGGCGAGCTATCAGCGGCTGCTGACGCCCTTCTTCGGGCGGATCCTGCTGACCTCGGTCGGGATCGCGGCGGGCGCGGCGGTGATCTGCGTGGCGCTGGCCTTTCCCTTCACGGTGCTGCTGGCGGGGTTGCGGCGGCGGGCGCAAACGCTGGTGCTGGTGACGCTGCTGGCGGTGCTGTCGCTGTCGGAGGTGATCATCGGCTTTGCCTTCTCGACGCTTCTGTCGCGCACGGCGGGGGTGGGGAACCTGCTGGCCTGGGCGGGGCTGATCGAGACCTCGCAGGCCTACACGCCGGGGCTGTTCGCGCTGATGGCGGGGCTGTGCTACCTCGGTTTTCCCTATGCGGTGCTGGTACTCTATCCGGCGGTGTCGCGGCTCGACCCGGAGCTGACGGAGGCCGCGCGGAGCATGGGGGCCCCGCCGCTGCGGGCCTTCCTGACGGTGACGATGCCGGTGCTGCGGGCGCCGATCCTTGGTGCACTGATCCTGGTGTTCGTGTTCACGCTGGGGGCGTATCTGCTGCCGCAGATCCTCGGGCGGCCGCGGCACTGGACGCTGTCGGTGCACATCACGGATCAGGCGATCTTCCAGTCGAACCTGCCCTTTGCCGCGGCCATGGCGGTGGTGCTCTTGCTGGTGGCGCTGGCGCTGGTGGGGCTGTCGCTGCTGCTGGGCCGCGGGCGGGGAGCGACATGAGCCGGCTCGGGGTGCTGTATCTCGGCCTCGTGCTGGTGGTGCTGGCCGCACCCCTGGCGGTGGTGGCGGGCGTGTCACTGAACGGCAGCCAGAGCCTGCGGTTTCCGCCGCAGGACCCGTCGCTGCGCTGGTATGGCGAGCTGTTCGCGCGGTCGGACTGGATGGGGGCGCTGCGCAACTCGGTGCTGATCGCGGCGCTGTCGAGCCTGCTGGCGGTGGCCGTGGCGCTGCCGCTGGCGCTGCATGTCTGGGCGCGGGGCGGCTGGCTGGGGCGGGCGCTCTATGGGCTGGGGGTGGCGCCCTTCATGCTGCCGCCGGTGATCACCGCGCTGGGGTTTCTGGTGTTCTGGGTCTCGGTGGGCATGTACGGGCAGCTCGCGGCCACGGTGGTGTCGCATGCGGTGTTCCTGGTGACGCTGCCGGTGGTGACGATCACGCTGGGGCTGCAGTCCATCGACCCGGCGCTGACCGAGGCCGCGCGGGTGATGGGCGCCACGCGGGGCAAGGTGCTGCGCACGGTCGTGCTGCCGCTTCTGCTGCCCTACATCCTGTCGGGCTTTGCCTTCGCCTTCGTTCTGTCGCTGAACGAATACATCATCGCCTACATGGTGGCGGGCTTCACGGTCGAGACGCTGCCGATCCGGATCTTCAACAGCCTGCGGTCGGGCTACACGCCGATCATCGGGGTGGTGTCGGTGCTGTTCGTGGTGCTGGCGGTGGCGGTGTTCGGGCTGATCGGCTGGTTCGGGAACCTGCCGCGGCTGCTGGGGGCGGAGAGGATGCGCGAGTGAGCGGGCCGAGGCTGGCGCTGTGGCAGGGGGCGGGCGTGGCGGGCGACCTGGCCGCGACGCTGGCCGAGGCCGCGCGGGTGGCGGAGGAGGCCGG
>SKMM01000118.1 GCA_007121055.1 Paracoccaceae bacterium
CACCCCCCACAGCCCCATGGCGGTGAAATGCACCAGCGTCATCCCCGCCGTGGGCTCGCCCGCGCAAAGCTGCCGGGTCAGGAGCGCGCCCAGCGCATGCGCAAGCCCCGCCGACAGCGCCAGCCCGGCGGCCCAGAGCGGCAGCCCGCCCTCGGCCCCGCCGAAGGGCCGCAGCACCACCAGCACGCCGGCGAACCCCACCGCCACGGCCAGGCTGCGCCACGGCCCCACCGGCAGCCGGAACGCCAGCACCGAGATCGCCAGCACGAACACCGGCGCGGTGAACATCCCCGCGCCCGCCTGGTTGATCGTCATCACCGCAAGCGCCCCGAAATAGAGCACGATGGCGAGCGACGCGACCGCGCTGCGCAGCCACACCGCCCAGGGCCGCTGCAGCCGCAGCCGCCACCCCATTGCCAGCGCGCCCGCCAGCACCAGCCCGGCCGAGATCAGCGCCCGCAGCACCTGGTACTGCCACAGCCCCATCTCGGGCGTCACCAGCCGCACCCAGTTGTCCACCAGCGCGATGGTCGCCATCCCCAGCACGATCAGCGCGGCTGCCTGCACCCCCGGACCCTCCCCTGCGACATTGTGGCCGTGCCCCCCCTTCCCAAAGCCGGGGCGGGCATTCAATACTCGGGGCGCCACAGGGGGAGGATGCCATGGGCTGGCTGCCGGACGAGACGGGCCTGGAGAAATGCGCCGCCAATTACGCGCCGCTGACGCCGTTGTCGCACATGCGCCGCGCCGCGGACCTGTTCGCCGAGCGCGATGCGCTGATCGACCGCGGCCTGCGCTACAGCTATGCCGAGCTGCACGCCCGGATCAGCCGTCTGGTGTCGGCGCTGCAGGCGCGGGGGATCCGGCCGGGCGACGTGGTGGCGACGCTCCTGCCCAACACCGCGCCGCATGTGGAGGCGACCTGGGCGGTGCCGGCCACGGGGGCGGTGCTCAACACCATCAACACCCGGCTCGATGCGGACACGGTGGCCTATATCTTCGGCCATGGCGGCGCGCGGATCGTGCTGTGCGACAGCGCCTCGGTGGAGCTGGCGGAGGCGGCGATCGGGCTGATGGACGGGCCGGGGCCGGCGATCATCGAGGTGACGGACACGCAGGCGGGGCTGGAGGGCTCCGGGCGCCACTCGGTCTATGAGGAGGTGCTGGCGGGGGGCGACCCCGGGGCGCCCTGGGTGATGCCGAAGGACGAGTGGGAGAGCCTGGCGCTGAATTACACCTCGGGCACGACGGGGCGGCCCAAGGGTGTGGTCTACCACCACCGCGGCGCGTATCTCTCGACGCTGTCGCAGCCGATCTCGTGGCGGATGACGCTGTTTCCGCGCTACCTGACCATCGTGCCGCTGTTTCACTGCAACGGCTGGTGCCATCCCTGGATGATCCCGGCGCTGGGCGGCGCGGTGATCTGCTGCCGCGAGGTCACGGCCGCGGCGGTGTACGAGGCGATCTCGACCCATGGCGCCACGCATTTCGGCGGCGCGCCCATCGTGCTGAACACCATCATCAACGCGAAGGACGCGGACCGCAAACCCTTCGACCACATCGTGGAAGTGTTCACCGCCGGCGCGCCGCCGCCCGCGGCGACGCTGGCCGCGATCGAGCCGCTGGGGTTCCGGGTGACGCAGGTCTATGGGCTGACCGAGACCTACGGGCCGGACGTGGAGTGCCTGTGGCACGAGGGGTTCGAGCATCTGCAGGGCGACGAGCGGGCGGCGGTGAAGGCCCGGACCGGCGTGTCCATGCCCTTCATGGAGGACGTCACGGTGGCCGATGCCGAGATGGTTCCGGTGCCGCGCGACGGCCAGACGCTGGGCGAGATCATGCACCGCGGCAACGGGGTCATGAAGGGGTATTACAAGAACCCCGAGGCCACGGCGGAGTCGTTCCGCGGCGGGTATTTCCGGTCGGGCGACATCGCCTATCGCCACCCCGACGGCTACATCAAGATCGCCGACCGCGCCAAGGACATCATCATCTCGGGCGGCGAGAACGTCAGTTCCGTGGAGGTGGAGAACGCGCTGATGCACCATCCCGCCGTGCTGCTGGCCGCGGTGGTGGCCAAGCCCGACGACAAATGGGGCGAGGTGCCCTGCGCCTTCGTGGAGCTGAAGGAGGGGCAGGACGTGGCCGAGGCCGACCTGATCGCCTTCTGCCGGCAGCGGCTGGCGGGGTTCAAGACGCCCAAGCGGGTGGTGTTCCGCGACCTGCCCAAGACCTCCACCGGCAAGATCCAGAAATTCGAGCTGCGCAAGGTGGCGACCGAACTCTGAGCGCCCGCCCGGTGATCTGCCGGGCGGTGCCCCGCGGGGGCTGTTCCTTGGGGACGGTCCGGGCCCGGGGAATGCGGACGGGGGAGCGTGCCCTGCGCCCGTGGGCGGGCGGCGGGCCGAGAGGCTCCGGGAGGGGCTTCAGCCGGAGGCGCGGAGGGGCAGCGACATCAGGAGGGCGACAAGCTCGGCCTGGCGGTGGGTGCCGGTCTTGGAGAAGATGTTGCGCAGGTGGAAGGCGATGGTGGTGGGCGCCACGCCCATCTGCGCCGCGATCTCGTCGGGGCGCAGGCCCTGGGCGAGGTGGCGGGCGACCTGCGCCTCGCTGGGGGTGAGGCCGAAGATCGCGCGCAGGCAGGGCTCGGACAGGGCGGTGCGGCTGGCGGGGTCGGCGATCAGCACGAGCACGGCCGCCGGGGCGCCGAGCGCGGCATCGGCGGGGCAGGCGTGGACCTGCGCCATCAGACCGGCCTCGGGGTCGAGCATCAGCGAGGTGCCGCG
>SKMM01000393.1 GCA_007121055.1 Paracoccaceae bacterium
CGCGAGACCTTCATCGGCTATGCGGAGATCCGCGAGGTCTTCAAGGTCTCCAACGTGGGCAAGGTCGCCGGCTGTCTGGTCACCGAAGGCGTGGCGCGCCGCTCCGCGGGCGTGCGCCTGCTGCGCGACAACGTGGTGATCCACGAGGGCACGCTGAAGACGCTCAAACGCTTCAAGGACGAGGTGAAGGAAGTCATCTCGGGCCAGGAATGCGGCATGGCCTTCGAGAACTACGAGGACATCCGGCAGGGCGACGTGATCGAGATCTTCGAACGCGAGACGGTCGAGCGGACGCTGGCCTGAGCCTTCCCTGAGGTCATCGACGCCGGCGCTGTCGAGGGGCAGCGCCGGCTTTTTGCTGTCTGGCCCCGGCGAATCGTAAGGGGGCCGGGCTGCGTCAAGGCAGGGTGGGCGCCGTTTTAAAGGGCCTGCCGAGCTGTCAACTTGGGCTGACATTTTTTGCCGCAGGCCCGGCTTTGCCGTAAAGTTCTGCTTGCGGGACTCGAATTGTCGTGGTCATGTTGACGCCATGAGTGTCACGTCTGATTTACACCTCCGGACCCTTCCGCAGCCTGCGGCGATGCTGGAGCTGATCAAGCCGATCACCTGGTTTCCGCCGATGTGGGCGTATCTGTGCGGGGTCATCTCGTCCGGCGTGTCGCCGCTGAACGCATGGTTTCTGGTGCTGCTGGGGGTCCTTCTGGCCGGCCCCATCGTCTGTGGCATGAGCCAGGCGGCCAATGACTGGTGCGACAGGCATGTGGACGCGATCAACGAGCCGCACCGGCCGATCCCCTCGGGGCGCATTCCGGGCCGCTGGGGGCTGTGGATCGCGCTGGCGATGTCGGGGCTGGCGCTGTTTGTCGGTTGGTGGCTGGGGCCCTGGGGGTTCGGCGCCACGGTGGTGGGCGTGCTGGCGGCCTGGGCCTATTCCTGCCCGCCGGTGCGGCTGAAGAAATCGGGCTGGTGGGGGCCGGGGCTGGTGGGGCTGTCCTACGAGACGCTGCCCTGGTTCACCGGCGCCGCCGTTCTGGCCGTGGGCGCGCCTTCCTGGGAGATCGTGGTGGTGGCCGTGCTCTATGGCCTCGGCGCGCACGGGATCATGACGCTCAACGATTTCAAGGCGCTGGAAGGTGACCGCCAGATGGGGGTGAACTCGCTGCCCGTCACGCTGGGGCCGGAGCTGGCGGCCAAGGTGGCCTGCTGGGTGATGATCGTGCCGCAGCTGGTGGTGATCGGGCTGCTGTTCCACTGGGATCGGCCCTGGTACGGCTTCTTCATCGTGATCTCGGTGATCCTGCAGCTCTATGCGATGCGGGTGATGTTGCAGGACCCCAAGGCCAAGGCGCCCTGGTACAACGCGACAGGCGTCAGCCTCTATGTCACCGGCATGATGATCACGGCCTTTGCGCTGAGGACGCTGTGATGCCGATCCAGCCGCTGTCCTGGGTGTCGATCTTCCGGCTGGGGACGGTGCAGCTGTGCCTGGGCGCCATCGTGGTGCTGATGACCTCGACCCTGAACCGGTTGATGGTGGTGGAACTGATGCTGCCCGCCGTGCTGCCGGGGGCGCTGGTGGCGTTCCACTATGGCATCCAGATCACGCGGCCCAACTGGGGCTATCGCTCGGACACCTGCGGCAACCGCACGCGCTGGATCATCGGCGGGATGGGGATGCTGGCGGTGGGGGCGCTGATGGCGGCGTTCGCCATTCCGCTGCTGGAGGCGTCGTTCTGGACCGGGCTGGGCGTGTCGGTGGTGGCTTACGGGTTGATCGGGATGGGCGTGGGGGCCTCGGGCACCTCGCTGCTGGCGCTGATGGCCACGGCCACGGCGGAGCGGCGGCGGCCGGCGGCGGCCTCGATCACCTGGCTGATGATGATCTTCGGCATCGCCGTGACCGCAATCACCGTGGGGCAGGTGCTGGACCCCTACAGCCATGAACGCATGCTGGCCATCGTCGCGGTGGTCACCGGGGGCGCGTTCCTCGTGACCTGCCTTGCGATCTGGGGGATCGAGCGGCGCGCGGGCGTTCAGGCCGCGCCCCTGGCCGAGCCCATGCGGTTCCTCGACGGGTTGCGCGAGATCTGGGCCGAGCGGGCGGCGCGCAACTTCACGCTGTTCGTGTTCCTGTCCATGACCGCGTATTTCATGCAGGAGCTGATCATGGAGCCCTTCGCGGGGCTCGTGTTCCAGATGACGCCGGGGCAGACGACGTCGATGTCCGGGGCCCAGAACGGGGGCGTGTTCCTCGGGATGGTGCTGGTGGGCGTGGCCGCGACCGGGCTGCGTCTCGGGGCGCTGCGGTCCTGGGTGGTTGCGGGGTGCCTGGGCTCGGCGGCGACGCTGGCCGGGATCACGCTGATCGCGAGCGCGGGGCTGAAGCCGCTGCTGGTGCCCGCGGTGATCACGCTGGGATTCTTCAACGGCATGTTCGCCGTCGCCGCCATCGGCGCCATGATGCAGCTCGCCGGTCAGGGCCGCGCCCGGCGCGAGGGGACCCGGATGGGCCTGTGGGGGGCCGCGCAGGCCATCGCCGCGGGCTTCGGCGGGCTCTTTGGCGCGGCGCTTGCCGACATCATGCGCAAGGCGCTGGGCAATGATGCCACCGCCTTCGGCACCGTCTTTTCCGTCGAGGCGGCCCTCTTCCTCGTCAGTGCCCTGGTGGCGCTGCGGGTGATGGAAGGCCGTCAACCATCCGCCCGCATGGGCCTAGTCGCAGGGGAGTGAGCCCATGACCTATGATGTCGTCGTCGTCGGAGGGGGGCCTTGCGGGGCCACCGCAGCCGAGGATCTTGCGCGTGCGGGCAAGCGCGTGGCCATGATCGACCGCGCGGGGCGGATCAAGCCCTGCGGCGGGGCGATCCCGCCCCGGCTGATCGCGGATTTCGACATCCCCGACGAGCAACTGGTGGCCAAGATCAACACCGCCCGGATGATCTCGCCCACCGGCCGCAAGGTCGACATCCCCATCGAGGGCGGGTTCGTCGGCATGGTCGACCGCGAGCATTTCGACGAGTTCCTGCGGGTCCGCGCGGCCAAGGCGGGGGTCGAGCGCCACACCGGCACCTTCGTGCGCATCGACCGCGACGAGACCGGGCCGAAGGTGATCTACCGCGACAAGGCCACCAAGGAAGAACGCGCGCTCCCCACGCGGCTCGTGATCGGCGCCGACGGCGCGCGCTCCAACGTGGGCCGGCAGGAGGTGCCGGGCGGCGACACCATCCCCTACGTCATCGCCTATCACGAGATCATCACCCCCCCCGAGGGCGGCACGAGAACCGTGGGCGATTACGACCCCATGCGCTGCGACGTGATCTATGACGGCGCGATCTCGCCCGATTTCTACGGCTGGGTGTTCCCGCACGGCAAGTCCTGCTCGGTGGGCATGGGCACCGGCAAGGACGGGGTGGACCTCAAGGCCTGCACCGCGGCGCTGCGGGCCAATTCGGGCCTCGCGGGCTGCGAGACGATCCGCCGCGAGGGGGCGCCCATCCCGCTCAAACCGCTCGACCGTTGGGACAACGGCCGCGACGTGGTGCTGGCCGGCGATGCCGCGGGCGTGGTGGCGCCCAGCTCCGGCGAGGGGATCTATTACGCGATGGCCTGCGGCCGGGCGGCGGCGACGGCCGTGCAGGCCTGCCTTGCCTCGGGGCGCGTGAAGGATCTGCAACTGGCGCGCAAGATGTTCCTCAAGGAGCATGGCAGCGTCTTCAAGATCCTTGGCGCGATGCAGGACGCCTATTACAAGTCCGACGAGCGGCGGGAGCGGTTCGTCTCGCTGTGCCACGACATCGACGTGCAGAAGCTGACCTTCGAGGCCTACATGAACAAGAAGCTGGTGAACGCCCGGCCCTTCGCCCACATGAAGATCGGGGTGAAGAACCTGCTGCATCTGTCGGGCCTCGTCCGGCCGACCTACGCATGAGTGCCGCGGAGCCCGACATGATCCCGGCTTGGGTGGATGGCTGCCTGACGCCGGTGGAGAAGCTGGAGGCCCATCTGCACGGCCTGCGGCACAAGGCGATCTCGGTCTTCGTCATGGACGGGGACCGGGTGCTGATCCAGCAGCGCGCGCTGGGGAAATACCACACGCCGGGGCTGTGGGCGAACACCTGCTGCACCCATCCCCATTGGGAAGAGGGCGCCGAGGCCTGCGCCACCCGCCGCCTGGCCGAGGAGCTGGGGATCACTGGCCTGCGCCTGACCCACCGCGACCGGGTCGAGTACCGCGCCGAGGTGGGCGCGGGGCTGATCGAGCATGAGGTGGTGGACATCTTCACCGCCCCTGCCGGCTCCACGCTGCGCGTCCGGCCCAACCCCGACGAGGTGATGGCGGTGCGCTGGGTCCCCCTCGACGCGCTGCGTGCCGAGGTCGCGCGCGAGCCCGGCCGCTTCACCCCCTGGCTGCGCATCTACCTGGCCGAGCACGCCCCGGCGATCTTCGGCGACCTCGCAGGGGCCTGAGGCTCGCCGCGCCCCGGAGTTCTGCGCAGACTGGAGGGGGCCCGACGCCACCGAAGGCGACGATTCCGGCGCCCTGCCCGATCTTCCAGCCTCGCGCCATACTGCCCGGTCTCTTTCACCCGCCCTGCCGCATCTCCGGCGCCCATGGGTACGATGCCACCTGGTCAGGTCCGACCACGGCCGGTCGCCCTGCGGCAGCGGACGGGAGCGGCCGGTCGATGCCCGCCGTCCTAAGGCGCCATGCGCTCGACGAACTCGACCAGGGCATGGCGGTCTTGGGGGTTCGGCAGCCGCTGTTCCGGCATGCGGCTGCCGGGCGTGTAGGCCTCGGGCCCATGCTCGAACAACGCGGCGACCGTCTCGCGTGCCCAGATCAGGGACACCCGGCGCAGGGCGGGGAATAGTCGAACTCCGGCAGGCTGGCGATGGGACGACCGAAGACGCCGTACAGCGACGGCCCGGCGCGGTTGCCGTCATCAGGGCTCAGGCTGTGGCACAAGACGCAGGCGCGCCAGACCTCGGCGCCGCGGCTGCCGTCGTGGACGTCGTCGGCCGGCGGCGCGGCCCCGTCGCCCAGCTGATCGCCGGTGGCGACGTCCCAGCGCCGGATGACACCGTCACCGCCGCCGGTCAGCAGCGTGTCGGTGGCGAAGGCGAGCAACCAGACCGGCCCCTGCGCACCGTCAGACGCATGTCGCACCGTGAGATCGGACAACCCCAGCACCCAGACGTTGCCATCGACCGCGGCGGCCGCGAGCACGCCCTCGCCCGCCGCCACCGCCACCAGCGGTCGGTCGGTCGGTGAGAACGCGTTCGGGCCGCAGCGCCACCACGGCCGTGAAGCTGCGCAGCGCGCCGTCGGCAAAGACCACCGCCACATAATCGGCCGCGACGGCGAGGCCGTTCGGGAGCGCCGGAAGGTCCACCGCCGCGCGCAGGCCGAGGTCGGGGTCGCGCAGGACGAAACGCAGGTTGCTGCCCATCGTGACCACCGAGCCGTCCCGCAACAGGCCCATCCCGGCCATGCGCTCGCGGTGGGCGGCCTCCACAATCACCGCGCCGGTGCTGAGGTCGATGCGCTGCAACTGCTCGTCCCCGCCAGCGGCCAGGAGGGCCGTGCGGTCAGGCATGGCGGCGAAAATCCCGACGGGCGCGCGGGTATCGAAACTGCCCGACAGCACTGCCGCGCCCTCCGTAGCGAGGGCCCGCACCGGTCCGGCGTGGCCGGACAGGTCCTGCCGGGCGCGGCGCTGCACTACAGCAGGGAGAAGGCGGCGGACGGTGCCGCCCGAGCGACAGGCATCATGGCGCACCGGCTCAGTTGCTCAGGCGGACGCCGGGCCCGGAAAAGGCATAGCTCGACCCTGCTGGAACTGGCCCTCGAGCACGAGGCTCGCGCCCACGGCGACGACGATGGCCACCACGACGGCGGCGACGAAGGCATTCATGGAACGGCTCTCCCTTCGGTGGCTTGGGAAGGGGTGTCGGCAAGGGCCGCGGCGACCCGGTTGGCGAGGTCGCAATAGGCCCGCCTCAGCGCGCCGTCGGGGTCCATCGCCGTGACCGGCTGGCCACGGTCGGAGGCGCGGCGCAGTTCCATCGTCTGCGGGATCGCCCCGAGGAAGGGCACGCCGGGCCGGGCGATCTCTCCTAAGATGGGGTGGGCAGTGCCGCAGGTGGTACAGACGAAATGCGCCATGTTCTCGACGATGCCGAGAATCGGGACATCGATCTTGCGGAACACCGAGATGCCGCAGCGCGCATCGATCAGCGACAGGTCCTGCAGGGTCGACACGATCACCGCCCCCGCGAGCCGCACGCCCTGGCGATTGCAATCTGCGCGTCACCCGTGCCCGGCGGCATGTCGACCACCAGCACATCGAGCGCACCCCACTCGACCTCGGCGAGCATCTGGGTGATCGCGGACATCACTATGGGCCCGCGCCAGATCATGGCAGTTTCCGCGTCCACCAGAACGCCCATGGACATCGCCTTGAGTCTGTGGGCCTCCATGGGGCGCAGCCGGCGGTCGGGCCCCATGCGGGGCTGGCCGCGCAGGCCCAGCAGTGTCCGCAACGACGCAGGCGTTGCACTCGATGCAGCGGTCCGCGTCGCAGAGGAATTTCCTCCGTGCCATCGCTCGCGACCCCCTTACGCCGCTTCGATCTGGACAAGGGTGACCTTGCCCTCGTGCATGCCCGTGACCGGGTCATGCCCTCGACGGCCTGCCGTTTCCACGTGTTGATCAGCGTCTGGTGAACCCCGTGCCTGCTCACCAGCTCGGCCACCGCCGCCTCGCCCGTTCGCCATCGGCCTCGGACCGGTGGCGGCTCAATGGCTCACGGCCTCCAGCGCCACCTTCGCCTTGAACGCCGCGCCGTAACGCTTCCTCTGTCCAGCCACTCGATCCGTCCTTCTCAGCTCGTGGATCAAGCGTAGCTCGCTGTCGCGAATATGGGGACCACCTCAATCTTCTACACCCTCGCCAAGGCGAAGATCGCGATCGAGAGCAGGCGCAGCCACTACAATACGAGGCGCCCGCACCCATCGCTGGGATATCGGCCGCCAGCCCCTGAGGTCGTGCAGTGGCCGGCTTCGCCATCCGGCGCAGCTTCGCCGGCCACCCAAACCCTAGCGCCAAGGCCGATCATGCACCAAGACTGAAACCGGACCCCCCTGTTGGGGCAGGCCACAACCATGCGCCGGCTTCGGCCAGTGCGACGCCGCCTGTCCCACGGGCGCGGCGTCCTACGCACTGCTTCCAGGTCGGCACGCTGGCCGCCCGCCTCCGCGCCGCCCTGCGCGCGTGGTTCGACGCGGGCGCCACCACCACCCCCTTGATTCTGCTGCGTGACGAGGACCACGGCGCCCCTCTCATCGACGCCTGCGCCCGGTTCGGCCGGGGCCTGCCCGCCCATGTGATCCCCCTCGCCGCCAACGCAATCAGCCAGGTAGGCTCCGAGATCCCCGCCGCGGCGCCGGCCTTGGGAGCGGCCGGCCTGCGCCTCCTGGGCCGCCCCCGCCACGACCTCACCGGCCTCACCGCCACGCTGGACCTGTTGGCCACGATCCGCGCCGGCACCGGCCACCCTCAGGGCGCCGTGGCGCTGATCGAGACCGACGACCCCAACACGCTGAAGGCCGCGCTCTGGCACAAGCCCCGGCCGGCCCGCCCTGCCCGCTCGGGCTTTCTGCTGCCGTCGGACAAGCGCGGCCTCCTCGTCGCGGCCACCGCCGAGATGATCCGCACCGCCCCTGCGCCCGCCCGGACCATTCCGCTGCCGCAGGGCGCCCCCTTAGGCGCCGTGGTGCTCGACACCGAGGCCTGCACGCTGTGCATGGTCTGCACCGGCGTCTGCCCCACCGGCGCACTGATGGACAACCCCGGGGCGCCCATGCTGCGCTTCCCCGAGGACGCCTGCGTGCAATGCGGCCTGTGCGCCGCCACCCGCCCGGAAACCGCCATCACGCTGGTACCGCAGATCGACCCGCCCGCCTTGCACGCCCCCAAGCGCATCCTCAAGGAAGAGCCTCCCTTCGCCTGCACCGGCTGCGGCAAACCCTTCGGCACCTTGTCCGGCATCTGCCGCATCTGGGCAAAACTCACCGACCACTTGATGTCCAGCGGCCCCGACGGCAAACACCGCCTCGGGCTTCTGACCAAATGCGAGGACGGGCGCGTCGAGGCTGTCGTCAACGAGGGCTTCGACCCCCACGACTCGGGCGTCCGCCACACCCACCCCGAGGACGGCTACCGGAACTGACGCCGCCCCGCTGGGCAAAGGAGCGGGCGCCCCACGGGCCTGGGCGGATGCCCGAAGACCCTTCGAAAGTCCGAGGGCCGCGGGCTGACCAAAGCTGTCACCTACCCGCGACACGCCAGGGAGGCACCCGAGGGTAGCGCGCGCCCGGGGGCCGGACGCTTGTCCCGCCACGGCTCTCCAACCCGAGCGGTCAGGCCGAGGCCAGCTCGCTTCCCCGCAGCGATGCGCGGCAGGCACCATTGCCGCAGCGCCTCGGGCTCGGGGGCGACGGGCTCGGCGAGGCCCTCGGCAAAGGCCAGGAAGGCGGGCAGGTTCTTGGCGTTCACCGCCGTCAGCACCGGCAGATCGGCCAGCAGCGCCGCGGCGATGACGGGCCGGAAGCCACGCCCGTCGGCCTCCTGCTTGCCGAACTTGTTGACGATTACGAGGTCCACCGCCGGCTGCCCCGCAAGCTCGGCCGCCACCGCGCCCACCGCCTGCTCCAGCCCCTGCGGGTCCAGCCGGCAGCCCCGCGCATGCGGCCCGAGTCGCTGGCTGATCCGCCACACGCCCGCACCGCTGAGCACGCACAGCTCCATGTCGCAGGGCGCACCCACGGGACGATCGAGGTTGCGCTGCACCGCGCCCACAATCCGCACACCCTCGGTCCGCAGCCGCTCGGCCAGGGCAGACAGCACCCGGTCGCCCTCGCCCCGCCCGGACGCGGTGACGTATCCCAGCATCGCCTCTCTTCCCGCAGGAGAGGCTAGCGCGCACCCACCGGCTTGGCCAGCCGGCCCTTGCCTTGGCCGCAAGGCACGGCGACACTGCCGGCCAGGAGGCGGGGAGAGCACCGATGACCCAGGCCTTGTCGATCCTGCCCGCCCCGCAGGCGCCGCGGCTGACACGCCGGCTGGCGGGTACCGACCACACCGTCGCGGAGGTGGAGACCAGCGTGGTCGAGGAACGCCCGCTGACGATCTTCCTGAATTCGCAGGAAGTGGTCACCGCCATGGCCATCGGCGACTACCCTGAATACCTCGCGCTCGGGTTCCTGAAGAACCAGGGCATGCTGAAGCCCGACGACACCGTCACCGGCGTGGACCATGACGCGGACGCCGAGGCGGTGGTGGTGCGCACCACGGCGCGCACGACCGTCGAGGAGAAGGTGGAGAAGAAGATCCGTACCTCGGGCTGCGCCGTGGGCACAGTGTTCGGCGACATGATGGAGGGGATGACGCTGCCCCGAGCCAAGGCTTGCACCAGCTGGATCTACGCGCTGGGGCGGCAGATCAACACGCCTTCGCTGTATCTGGTCGCGGGGGCGATCCACGGAACGGTGCTGTGCCGCGCCGACCGCCCGCCGGTTTACATGGAGGACGTCGGCCGCCACATACCCGTGGACAAGATCGCCGGCTGGATCCTGCGGTACGGCGATCTGGGCGCGGACAAGATCCTCTACACCACCGGCCGGCTGACCTGGGAGATAATGATCAAGACGGCCCTCATGGGCATCCCGGTGCTGGCCGCGCGCTCGGGGTTTCACCGCACGGGGGGTGGAGATCGCCCGACAGGTGGGGCTGACCCGGATCGGTCGGATGCGGGGGGAGCGCTTTGTGTGCCTGTCGGGCGAGCACCGCCTGATCCGCGACGCCGACCCGGCCGGCCTGCCCGCCGAGGGGCGCCGCCACCGCCGCAAGGGAGCCTGCGATGACTGAGGTGCTGGGCGTGATCCTGGCGGGCGGGCACGCCACCCGCATGGGCGGAGGTGACAAGTGCCTCAAGCGCGTGGCGGGTGCGCGACTGATCGACCACGTCATCGCCCGGCTGCAGCCGCAGGTGGCGGGGCTGGCGCTGAACGCCAATGGCGATCCCGGACGCTTTGCCGAATTCGGCCTGCCCGTGCTGCCCGATACCGTGGCGGACCAGCCCGGGCCGCTTGCGGGCGTGCTGGCGGGGCTCGACTGGGCCGCCGCGCAGGGGGCGGGCGCCATCGTGACGGCCGCGGGCGACACGCCGTTCTTTCCACGAGACCTCGTGGCCCGGCTGCAGGCTGCCGCCGGACCCTCGGGCCTGGCGCTGGCCGCCAGCCCCGACGGGACCGGCCGGATGCAGCGCCACCCCGTCTTCGGCCTCTGGCCGGTGGCCCTGCGCGAGGACCTGCGGAGGGCCCTGGCGGGCGGGCTGCGCAAGATGGTGCTCTGGGCCGACGGCCATGGCGCGGCTACGGCGGTGTTCGACAGCCAACCCTTCGATCCGTTCTTCAACATCAACACGCCCGGGGACGTGGCCGCCGCCGAGGGCCTGGACGCGGCATGAGGCGCCAGCCCCTCCCGCGCGCCCGCGCCGCGCAGGGGCAGTCCCGGTCCTTGGGCCGGGCCGGGTGCTCGGGGGCA
>SKMM01000097.1 GCA_007121055.1 Paracoccaceae bacterium
GGGTTGGGGGTGACATAGGCGCGCACGACTTCGCCCGCCACCGGGTCGGGGATGCCGACCACGACCGATTCCAGCACCTCGGGCATGAGCGAGAGGCAGTCCTCGACCTCGTTGGGATAGACGTTGAAGCCCGACACGAGGATGATGTCCTTCTTGCGGTCGACGATGCGCAGGAAGCCGCCCTCCTCCATCACCGCGACGTCGCCGGTGAAGAGCCAGCCACCCCGGATCGTGGCGGCGGTTTCCCCGGGGCGGTTCCAGTAGCCCTGCATGACCTGGGGGCCCTTGACGATCAGCTCGCCCGGGCTGCCGAAGGGAACGGGGGCGTCGTCGGGGTCCACGAGGGCGATGTCGGTGCCTGGCACGGGGATGCCGATGCTGCCGGGGCGGGCGGCGTCCGACAGCGGGTTGACGCAGACGAGCGGGGAGGATTCGGTGAGGCCATAGCCCTCGGCGATGGGCGTGCCGGTCATCACGGTCCAGCGGGTGGCGACCGCGCTGTGCAGCGCGGTGCCGCCGGCGATGGCGGCGACGAGGTTCTTCGGCGGGTAGGCCGCGAACCACTCCTCGTTCATCAGCCCGTTGAAGAGGGTGTTCACGCCGGTGATCCAGGTGATGGGGTAGTTCTCGATGGCGCGCTGGATGTTCTGCACCGGGCGCGGCGAGGGCACGAGCACGTTGCGCGCCCCCATGCTGAAGAAGGCCATCAGGTTCACGGTGAAGGCGAAGATGTGGTAGAGCGGCAGGGCGGTGAGGACGCAGTCCTGCCCGGTCATGCGGGTGCGGCCCACCGCCAGCACCTGGTCGAGATTGGCGAGGATGTTGCCGTGGCTAAGCATGGCGCCCTTGGCCACGCCGGTGGTGCCGCCGGTGTATTGCAGAAGCGCGAGGTCGTCGGGTTTGAGGTCTTTCCAGAGGTCCTCGGGGTCGAGGCCGGCCGCGCGGCCGCGCGCCAGCGCCTCGCGCAGGCGCAGGACCGGGACGGGCAGGTCGGGGACGGGGGGCAGGGTGCGGCTCCAGACCTTCTGGATGCCGCGCACGATGGTTTCGGGGATGCGGGGGAAGAATTCGGGCACGCCCGCCAGGATGACGGTGCGGATCGACGTCTGGGGGATGACCTCGGCCAGCTTGTCGGCGAAGAGGTCGCAGATCACCAGCACCTCGGCGCCGGAATCGCGGAACTGGTGGATCATCTCGGGACGGGTGTAGAGCGGGTTGGTGTTGACCAGAACCCCGCCTGCCTTGAGCGCGCCGAAGGCCGCGACCGGATAGGCGAGGCTGTTGGGTATTTGCACCGCCACCCGCGTGCCCTTCCGCACGCCGCAATGGCGGTGCAGGAAGGCCGCGAAATCGTCCGACAGCCGGTCCAGCCGGTCGAAGCGCAGGCTGCCGTTCATGCCGTTCGCGACCACGCAGGTGAAGGCGGTGCGGCGGGCATGGGCGCGGCAGGCGTGGTGCGCCAGATGCGCGAGGCTGTCATGGGCGCGCGGCGGCAACTCCGCCGCGATCGCCGTGCCATAGCTGGCAAGCCAGGGCCGCTCCGTCCCCCCGGATGTGGTCACGCTGGCCCTCCCTGACCGGCTGCGGGCCCGTGTCAGGCCCTCTCCCCCCGGGGCGAGGCTAGCGGCTTGCGCGGAAGGGTGCCAGTGCCCTGCGCGCGCGGCGTGATCGCGCTTGCGTCAGCCGGGGGGCGCCGGGACGGCCGGGTGGCGGTCCTGAGCCGCAGCATGGGTGGGACTGCACATCGCCCAGGCGAAGGGTGGCGCGGGCCGTGCGCAGGGGGCGGATCAGCGGGGGCCGATCATCATCACCATCTGGCGGCCTTCGAGCTTGGGCATGTTCTCGACCTTGCCGAGCTCGCCCACATCGGCGGCCACCCGGTTGAGCAGTTCGAGGCCCAGTTGCTGGTGCGCCATCTCGCGGCCGCGGAACCGCAGGGTGACCTTCACCTTGTCCCCGTTCTCCAGGAACTTCAGGACGTTGCGCATCTTGACGTCATAGTCGTGGGTGTCGGTCCCGGGGCGGAACTTGATTTCCTTGACCTCGATGATCTTCTGCTTCTTGCGCGCCTCGGCCTCGCGCTTCTGCTGGTCGTACTTGAACTTGCCGAAGTCCATGATCTTGCACACGGGCGGCACGGCGTTCGGCGAGATTTCCACGAGGTCAAGGCCGGCTTCCTCGGCCAGGGCCATGCCCCTGGCCGGCGCCACGACGCCGAGGTTTTCGCCCTCGGGCCCGATCAGGCGGATCTCCGGCGCGCGGATGCGGTCATTGACGCGGGGGCCGGTGTCGCGGGTGGGCGGGGCGTTGTGCGGGCGGCGGGCTATGGGCGTGTCCTTTCGAGTCCATTTCGAGTGGCGCGCAAAATACCGATGCGGCCTGTGCGGTTCAAGCTGCAATTCCGGCGGTGATCTGCCGATCGCGTGGGCCGGCTTGCGCCGCCGCAGCGGCGTCCCCACCTACCGGCCAGACGTAAAAGCGGAGTAGAATCATGCGCAACAGACTTATCATTCTGGTTGTGGTCCTGCTGGTGGCCATCGCGGGTTATGCGTGGTGGGCGTCCAACCAGACCGTGCCCGAAGCGCCGCCGGTGACCGCGACCGAACCGCCCCTGCCCGAGGATCCGGCGGCCACCGAGGACCCCGACGCCGTCCCGCCGCCGCCCGCCGAAGAGGTCGAGCCCGAGGCCGCCGAGCCCGAGCCGGTAGAGGCCGAGCCGCAGCCCGAGCCGGAGGCGCCGGAGGCCGACACGGTGGAGGACGGGGAGGAGCTGCAGCCGGTCGA
>SKMM01000023.1 GCA_007121055.1 Paracoccaceae bacterium
CGGCCGGCCGCGTCCCGGCGACCGGCTTCCGGGCAGGGACGCCCCTGTCCATTGGCCTTGCCTCGCGCCGGGGGGTCGCGCACACAGGGCGCCATGGAGGACAGCACCCGACGCCCCCGCGTGCGCATCAGGATCGTGTTCGGCGAGGCCGAGATGATCGGTCCCGGCAAGGCGGAGCTGCTGGAGCGGATCGACCGCTGCGGCTCGATCGCCGCCGCCGGGCGGGAGATGGGCATGAGCTACAAGCGGGCCTGGGAACTGGTGGGGACGCTGAACGCGATGTTCCGCGCGCCGCTGGTCGAGAGCACGCGCGGCGGCCCCGGCGGCGGGGGCGCGGTGCTGACCGAGGCCGGACGCGAGGTGCTCGCGCTCTACCGCGCGTTCGAGCGGGAGGCCGCCGAGGCCGGGGCCGCGCGGCTCGAGGCGCTGCACGCGCGCCTGCGGGATATTTCCGAAGAAAGATAACGCTTGACCGGAGTCGCGGCCGGTGGAGATATGTCCGGCAAAACATATCAACCGGGAGCCGCGCATGCCCCTGTCCCTTGCCCGCCGGGCCGTGCTGGCCGTGGTTATGGCCGTGGCCGCCTCGCCCGCCCGGGCCGATGCCGATGCGGTGCTCGTCTTCGCCGCGGCCAGCCTGACCGGCGCGCTGGACCGGGTGGCCGAGGCGTGGATGGCGCAGACCGGGCACGGTGCGGTCCTGTCCTATGCCGGGACCTCGGCGCTCGCGCGGCAGATCCAGGAGGGGGCGCCGGCGGACATCTTCATCTCGGCCAGCGCCGACTGGATGGACGAGGTCGCGCACTCGGGTGACCTGCGCGCGGACACGCGCCGCGACATCCTGGGCAACCGGCTGGTGCTGATCGCCCATGGGCGGGAGGCTGCGCCCGTCACCGTCGACGCGCGCCTCGACCTGGCCGGCCTTCTCGACGGAGGGCGGCTGTCGATGGCGATGGTCGAGGCGGTGCCAGCGGGCATCCACGGCCGCGAGGCGCTGACGTCGCTGGGGCTGTGGGAGGAGGTGGCGCCGCTGGTCGCGCAATCGGACAATGTGCGCATGGCGCTGGGCTTCGTGGCGCGGGGCGAGGCGCCGCTGGGCATCGTCTTTGCCACCGATGCGGCGGCAGAGGACAACGTCACCGTCATCGGCACCTTTCCTGCCGACAGCCACGCGCCCATCGTCTATCCCGCCGCCATCACGGCGCAGTCCACGAGCCCGGTCGCGGGCAACTTCCTCGAATTCCTGACCTCCGACACCGCGCGGACGATCTGGGCCGGGGTCGGCTTCGACGTGCCGCGATGACGGCGGGCGAGGCGGCAAGCTGGCTCGGCCCGGCCGAGTGGGCGGCGGTGCGGCTGTCGCTGCGCGTCGCGTTCTGGGCAACGCTGGCGAGCCTGCCGCTGGGGATCTTCGTGGCCTATGCTCTGGCGCGGTGGGAGTTTCCGGGCAAGCAGCTGGTCAACGGGCTGGTGCATCTGCCGCTGATCCTGCCGCCGGTGGTGACCGGGTATCTGCTGCTGATCGTGCTGGGGCGGCGGGGGGTTGTGGGCGAGGCCCTGGAGCAGTGGTTCGGCATCGTCTTTTCCTTCCGCTGGACCGGGGCGGCGGTCGCGGCGGCGGTGATGGCCTTTCCGCTGATGGTGCGCGCGATCCGGCTGGCGGTGGATGCGGTGGACCCGAAGCTCGAGGCCGCCGCCGCCACGCTGGGGGCATCAAGGCCCTGGGTGTTCGTGACGGTGACGCTGCCGCTGATCCTGCCCGGGATCGTCGCGGGGGCGATCCTGGCCTTCGCCAAGGCCATCGGCGAGTTCGGCGCCACCATCACCTTCGTCTCCAACATCCCCGGCCAGACCCAGACCATCCCCTCGGCGATCTATGCCTTCCTGCAGGTGCCCGGCGGGCAGGAGGCGGCCGGCCGGCTGGTGATCGTCGCCATCGTCATCGCCATGGCCGCGCTGCTGCTGTCGGAAGTCGTCGCCCGCCGGGTGGCGCGGCGGGTGGCGGGCGCATGACCTTGGAGCTGTCCGTCCGCCACGGCTTTGCCGGTTTCGCGCTGGAGGTCGATGTGACCGCGCCGCCGGGCGTGACCGTGCTGTTCGGGCCGTCAGGGTCGGGCAAGACCACGCTGATCAACGCGGTGGCGGGCCTGCTGCGCCCCGATGCGGGCCGGATCGCGGCCGGGGAGTTCGTGCTGCTGGACACCGCCGCGCGGCGGCACCTACCCCCCCACCGCCGCCGCATCGGATACATCTTTCAGGAGGGGCGGCTGTTTCCGCACCTGTCGGTGCGGCAGAACCTGCTCTATGGCCGCTGGTTCGCGCCCCGTGACGCCCGGCCCGAGAGCCTGGAGCGCGTGGTGGACACGCTGGGCATCGGCCATCTGCTGGCGCGCCGGCCGGGGGCCCTGTCGGGGGGCGAGAAGCAGCGCGTGGCCATCGGCCGGGCGCTCTTGGCCGCGCCGCGGCTGATCCTGGCCGACGAGCCGCTCGCGGCGCTCGACGAGGCGCGCAAGGCCGAGATCCTTCCCTATTTCGAGCGGCTGCGCGACGAGGTGTCGGTGCCGATCCTCTATGTCAGCCATTCCTCGGCCGAGGTGGCGCGGCTTGCGACCACGGTGATCGCGCTGCGCGCGGGGCGCGTCGCGGCGGTGGGACCGCCGGAGCTGGTGCTGGGCGACCTGGCGGCGATGGGGGCGCGCGACATCGGCTCGATCCTCGCCGACGAGCCGCTCGCGGCGCTCGACGAGGCGCGCAAGGCGGAAATCCTGCCCTATTTCGAGC
>SKMM01000148.1 GCA_007121055.1 Paracoccaceae bacterium
CGGGGGCGCCGAAGCTGCGGCCGCCGCCCGCGCGGTGGAAGGGGTCGGCGGCGCGCAGGTCGGCCATCAGGTCGCGGGTGGCCAGTTGCGCCCCGATATTGGCCTGCGTCAGGGCCGAGCCGTCGTGGCGCAGCACCCGCGCGCCGGCGGCGAGGCATTTTGCCGCCAGCGGCAGGTCGGAGGTGACGACCACGTCGCCTGGGGCCGCCTCCTCGGCGATCCAGCGGTCGGCGGCGTCGGGGCCAGCGTCCACATAGACCATCCGCACCAGCGGGTTGGCCGAGGGCCGGATGCCGCCGTTGGAGACGAAGACGCAGGGCGTGCCGTGACGGGTGGCCACCGCCTCGGCCTCGGCCCGCACGGGGCAGGCATCGGCATCGACATAGACGGTCACGGGCGCGGCCCCGGCATGGTCACGCGCGCGCCCCCAGCGCCTCGGCATGCAGCGCGATGTGGTCGGCGATGAAGCTCGAGACGAAGAAGTAGCTGTGGTCGTAACCCGCCTGCAGCCGCAGCGCACCGGGCTGGCGCACCTGCCCCATGGCCCCCGCCAGCGCCTCGGGCATCAGCGCGTCGATGAACGGATCCGCCGTGCCCTGGTCGATCAGCATCGGCCCCTTGAAGGCACCCTGCCGCAGCAGCAGCGTCGCGTCATGGCGCAGGATGTCCTCGCTGCCCGCCCCCAGATAGGCGTCCAGCGCCTTCAGCGCCCAGTCCGACGCCGACGGATGGGCGATCGGCGCAAAGGCCGAGACCGAGGCGAACCGCCCCGGCCAACGAAGCGCCAGCGTCAGCGCCCCGTGCCCGCCCATGGAATGGCCCGACACCGCCTGCCGGTCCTCGGCCAGGGGGAAATTGTTGAAGAGGACCCGCGGCAGCTCCTCGCTGACGTAGCTCCACATCCGGAAATGGGTGGACCAGGGCGCCTTGGTGGCATCGACGTAGAACCCCGCCCCCTGCCCGAGGTTGTAGGCCTCGTCGTCGGGCACGCCCTCGCCGCGGGGCGAGGTGTCGGGGAACACCAGCGCCAGCCCGTGGCGCGCGGCGAAGGCCTGCGCGCCGGCCTTCACCATGGCGTTCTCATGCGTGCAGGTCAGCCCCGAGAGATACCACAGCACCGGCACCGGCCCGCGCTCGGCCGCGGGCGGCAGGTAGAGGCCGAAGGTCATCTCGCAGCCCGTCACCTGCGAGGGATGGGCATAGACCCCCTGCACGCCGCCGAAGGCCCGGTTTTCGGATTTCGTCTCCATGGTGCTCCCCTTGCTCCGCGGCGCGCTCACAGCCCCGCGGTCCAGGCGATGGCCAGCGGAATGGTGACGATGCTGACCGCGGTGGAGATCAGGATCGCCGAGGACACCCGCTGCGGCGCCACCCCGTAAAACTGCGCCAGCATGTAGACATTGCCCGCCACCGGCAAGGCCGCCGCCGCGATCATGACCACCGCCGCCTCGCGGTTCACGTCGAACAGCACCAGCGCCGCGAAGGCCACCGCGGCCGGGTGCAGAACCAGCTTGGCAAAGGACAGCCAGGCCGCGACCGACACCCGCTCGGCCGCCTTGGTCGCCAGCGACGCGCCGATGGCGAACAGCGCCCCGGGCGTGGCCGCGGCGCCGAGGATGCCGAGGAACTCGTTGGCCGGACCCGGCACCGCCCAACCCGTGGCCGACCACATGAAGCCGAGGCTCATGGACACGATCATCGGGTTCTTCAGCAGCCCCATCCCCAGCGTCCCGAAGATCGCGGGCGAGAACCGCCCCTCGCGCGCGGCGGTGATGACGATGGTGATGATCGACGAGAACACCACAAGATCGATGGCCAGCACCAGGATCACCGGCCCCACCGCCTGCGGCCCCAGCAGCACCACCAGCATCGGCACGCCCAGAAAGCCGGTGTTGCCGATCACCGCGCATTGCCCCTCCATCGCGGCCTCGGTGACCGGGCGGTGGCGCAGGAAGGCCACCGTCAGCGCCAGCGCATAGACCACCCCGCAGCCCCACAGATAGGCCGCCACGAAGCGCCAGTCGAAGATCTCGGCCAGCGACAGGTTCGCGGAGAACCGGAAGAGCATCGCCGACAGGGCAAAGTAGAACACGAATTTCGTCAGGTAGGCCGTTGCCTCGGAAGAGAAAAACCCCGTCCGACCGGCCCAGTAGCCCAGGCCGATCAACCCGAAGAAGGGCAAGGTCTTGAAAAACACCTCGATCATGGCCGGGGGGCGATAGCACGCGCCCCCAAGGGGCGCCAGCATCCCTCCCCGCGCTCAGGGCGGGCTCCAGATCTCGGGCAGCGGGGCCGCCTGCAGCACACCCGCGGCGAGGGCGCATCGGCCCGCAGCCATCGGGCGCGGCGGCAAACACTGCCACGCACTCGCCTAGACTCGCGCCTGCGCCATGCCACGGAGGATCTGGTCGAACCACCCCAGCGGCCGGTCCGAGGTCCCCTGCGGATGCGGCGAGCGCTGCACAGGCGCCTCCCGCGCAGGCCCCGACAGGACGGCCTACTGCATCACCGCGGCGATGAACGCATGCTCCGGCCGCCGATCGACCCCCAGCCCCCAGGCGTCGAGCGGCGCATCGGTTGCCTCCTGGGCCGCCAGCGCCGCCTCAACATCGAACCGCGCGAACACCGGCTGCCCGCAGGACACCGGGAGCACGTCCAGCACCCGCGCCCGGGTCGCCCCCTCTGCCACGGTGACCCGCCATTGCCGCGCCCGCAGCGGCGGGCAATACTGCCCCCGACCAAAGGACGCGCATGGCCCAGACCGCCGCCACCATCCGCCGCGGGCGCAAGTTCGACCAGGTGCTCGAGGGCGCGCGGGCAGTGTTCCTGTCGCTGGGCTATGACGCCGCCGGGGTAGACGAGATCGCGCGCCGCGCCGGCGTCTCCAAGGCCACGCTCTACAGCTACTTCCCCGACAAGCGGCTCCTGTTTCTCGAGGTCATGCGGCTGGAATGCGCCCGCCAGGCCGACGAGGCGATGGCGCAGATCGACCTGACCGCTCCGCCCGACACCGTGCTGCGCCAGGGCGCGCGGCGGATCGTGGAGTTCTACTGCTCCGAATTCGGCCGCGGTGTGGCCCGCCTGCACGCAGCCGATTCCGACCGCTTCCCCGACCTCGGCCGCGAGGTCTATGCCGCAGGCCCCGCGCTGGCGCGGGCCCGCATCGGGACATACCTCTCCGCCGCCTGCGCCCGCGGCCAGCTTGCCATCGACGACATCCCGCTTGCCGCCGACCAGTTCGTCAAGCTGTGCGAGGCCGACCTGCACGACCGTGTCACCTGCGGCCTGCAAAGCCGGTTCACCGAAGCCGAGATTGCCCGCGTGATCGACGGCGCGGTGGCGATGTTCCTTGCGCGTTACGGCACGGGCTAAGGGCTCTACCCCCGGCCAAGACAGCCAGGCCGCTGCGGCATCGAAAATTGCCGCCCCCGCCGCCCGTTGCGGCTGGCCTTGCCTCCGGCCCGCCGCTAGAACCCCCACCAAGGGGGACGCCATGCCCAAGGACATACGACCGCAACCCGGGATCCTCGACATCGCGCTCTATCAGGGCGGCGAATCGTCGATCCCCGGCTTGCGCGAGGCGATCAAGCTGTCGTCGAACGAGAACCCGCTGGGCCCCTCGCCCCGCGCGGTGGAGGCGTTCCGGCGCGCGGGCCATGCGCTGCACCGCTATCCCTCCAGCGACCACGCCGCCCTGCGGGCCGCGATCGGGTCGGTACACGGCCTCGACCCGGCGCGCATCCTGTGCGGCGCGGGCTCGGACGAGGTCATCGCCTTCCTGTGCCAGGCCTATTCCGGGCCGGGCGACGAGGTGATCCACACCGAACACGGCTTCGCGATGTACCGCATCTCGGCGCTGGCGGCCGGCGCCACGCCGGTGTCGGTGCCCGAACGCCACCGTACCGTGGACGTGGGCGCGATCCTCGCCGCCTGCACCCCGCGCACGCGGCTGGTGTTCATCGCCAACCCGGCCAACCCCACCGGCACCATGCTCGGCCCCACGGAGGTCGCACGCCTCGCCGACGGCCTGCCCGACCAGGCCCTCCTCATCCTCGACGGCGCCTATGCCGAATACACCGACATCGACGACGGCGCCGTGCGGTTGGCGACCGAGCGGCCCGACGTGATCATCACCCGCACCTTTTCCAAGATCCATGGGCTGGGAGGGCTGCGCATCGGTTGGGGCTACGGCCCGCAGGCAGTGATCGACGTCCTCAACCGCCTGCGCGGGCCGTTCAACCTCTCCACCGCCCAGCAGGACGCGGCCGAGGCCGCCATTCTCGACCGCGCCCATGTCGACCGCTGCCTGGCCGAGAACGCCCGCCTGCGCGACTGGCTCACCGCCAACCTGCGCGAGATCGGCGTGCCCTGCGACGACAGCCACGCCAATTTCGTCCTCGCCCGCTTCGACAGCGCGACCGAGGCCGAGGCCTGCGACGCGCACCTCAAGGAGAGCGGCCTGATCGTGCGGCGCGTGGCCAGCTACGGCCTGCCCCACTGCCTGCGCATCACGGTGGGTGACGAATCGGCCTGCCGCCGCGTCGCCCACGCCATCGCGCAGTTCAAGGGGCTGCGCTGATGGAGCCCTACCGCCGCGTGGCGCTGATCGGTCTGGGGCTGATCGCGGGCTCCATGGCGCTGGCGATGCGGCGCGCGGGGATGAAGACCGAGATCGTCGGCACCGCCCGCACCGAAGCCACGCGGGCCGAGGCCGCCCGGCTGGGCCTCGTGGACCGCGTGGTCGACACGGCCGCCGAAGCCGTGGCGGGCGCGGATCTCGTGGTGCTGGCGGTGCCGGTGGGCGCCATGGGCGCCATCGCCGCCGAGATCGCCCCGCATCTCGCGCCCGGCGCGACCGTCACCGACGTAGGCTCGGTCAAGGCCGCGGTGGTCGCCGCCGTGGCCCCCGAACTGCCCGGCGGTGTGCATTTCATCCCTGGCCATCCGCTGGCGGGCACCGAACAGTCCGGCCCCGGCGCGGGGTTCCCGGAGCTGTTCGACAACCGCTGGTGCATCCTCACGCCCCTGCCCGGCACCGACCCCGCCGCAGTCAGCCGGCTACGCGCACTGTGGCAGGCGCTCGGCGCCAGCATCGACGAGATGGACCCCGACCACCACGACCTCGTGCTGGCCGTGACCAGCCACGCGCCGCACCTGATCGCCTATACCATGGTGGGCGTCGCCGACGACCTGCGCCGTGTGACCGACAGCGAGGTGGTGAAATACTCCGCCGCGGGCTTCCGCGACTTCACCCGGATCGCCGCCTCCGACCCCACCATGTGGCGCGACGTGTTCCTCAACAACAAGGCCGCCACGCTGGAGATCCTCGGCCGCTTCACCGAGGAGCTGTTCGCCCTGCAACGCGCCATCCGCACCGGCGACGGCGAGATGCTGCACGCCTATTTCACCCGCACCCGCGCCATCCGCCGCGGCATCGTCGAGGCCGGCCAGGACACCGACGCCCCCGATTTCGGCCGCATCCCCGTCCGCCGCTGAAGTCCCGCCACACGGGCCCCGGGCCCGTGCATGCAAGCTGCCCAAGACGACCGGATCTGCACGTCCTACGCCCGTGCCCCCTTGGAGAGGGGCCGCCCCAGCCCAACACGCGCGGCCGCCCCCGGCCGCCGGAAGGAGGCCGGGCCCGGGCGTCAGCCGCGCAGCGTGCCGCCGGTGGCCTTGGCGACCTTGTCGACGACCTTGGCGGCCACCGCCTCGATCTCGGCCTCGGTCAGGGTCTTGTCGCGGGGCTGCAGGCGCACGGTGATCGCCAGCGACTTGCGGCCCTCGCCCATCTGCGCCTCGGCCTTGGGGCCGGTGAACTCGTCGAAGACCTGCACACTCTCGATCAGCGCCTTGTCGGCACCCTGCGCGGCCGTCACCACCGCCTGCGCCTCGGTCCGGGCGTCGAGCACGAAGGCGAAGTCGCGCTCCACCGCCTGCAGGTCGGACGCCTGCAGCGCCGGCCGCGTGGGCGTGCGGGTCCGCGGGAAGGGGGCCGCGGCCAACGCCACGGTGAAGGCCACCGCGGGCCCCTTCACCCCCAGCGCCGCCAGCACGCGCGGGTGCACCTCGCCGAACTCCGCCAGCGTCAGCTTGGGGCCAAGCCGGATCGCGCCGCTGCGGCCGGGGTGCCAGCCCGCGCCCGTTTCGCGGAAGATCTGCGCCCGCGCCGGCGCGCCGATGGCCGCCAGCACCGCCTGCGCGTCGGCACGGGCGTCGAACACATCCACCGCCCGGCGGCTGCCATGGGGATCGCGGGGGGCGCTGTGGCCGATACGCAGGCCGGTGGCCACCAGCGCCTCCTCCCCCGGCTCGCCGCCGGCGAAGACGGGGCCGACCTCGAACAGCGCAAGGTCGGCAAAGCCGCGCGCCTGGTTGCGTGCGGCCGCGCGCAGAAGGCCCGGCAACAGATCGGGGCGCAGATGCGTCATCTCCGACGAGATCGGGTTGTCGAGCCGCACGGCCTCCGCCCCGCCGCCGAACAGCGCCGCTGCCTCCGCATCGATAAAGCTGTAGGTCACGCATTCGTTGAACCCGAGCCCGGCCATGGTCCGCCGCGCCGCCCCCTCGCGCCGCTGCATCGGGGTCAGCACCGGGCGCGGGACGCCCGGGCTGGGCCGCGGCATGGGCCGACCCTGCAGCTTCGTCAGCGAGGCGATGCGGGCGACCTCCTCCACCAGATCGGCCTCGCCCAGGATGTCGGGCCGCCAGGAGGGCGGATGCGCCCGCCCCCCCTTCAGCCGGAAGCCCAGCGCCTCCAGCGTGCCGCGCTGCTCGGCCTCCGGAATGTCCATGCCCACCAGCGACACCACCCGCGCGGGGTCGAAGGCATAGCTGCGCGCGGTGTCGGGCACGGCGCCGTCCTGCACCACCTCCGACGCCTCGCCGCCGCACAGCTCCAGGATCATGCGGGTTGCGGCCTCCAGCCCCGGCCCTGTGAAGGCCGGGTCCACGCCGCGCTCGAACCGGTAACGCGCGTCCGAGGTCACCTTCAGCGCCCGCCCCGTGGCGGCGATGGTGATCGGGTCCCAATAGGCACTCTCGAGGAACACGTCGGTGGTGGCCTCGGTCACCCCAGTGGGCGCGCCGCCCACAATCCCCGCGATGCTTTCGGGGCCCGCGTCGTCGGAAATCACCATCATCCCCGGCGCCAGCGTGTAGGCCTTGTCGTTGAGCGCCTCGAGCCGTTCGCCCCCGGCGGCCGGGTGGATGCGCAGGCCGCCCTTCACGAGCCCCGCGTCGAACACATGCAGGGGCCGGTTGCGGTCGAAGGTAAAGAAATTGGTGATGTCAACAAGCGCCGAGATCGGCCGCAGCCCGATCGCGCGCAGCCGTTGCTGCAACCACGCCGGCGAAGGGCCGTTCTTCACCCCCCGGATCAGCCGCCCCATGAACAGCGGACAGCCCTTGTCCTTCAACGCCGGATCGATGCGCACGCCGATCGGGCAGGGAAAGGTGCCCGCCACCGGCGCGATCTCCTTGGGCTTCAGCCGGCCCAGCCCCCGGGCGGCCAGATCCCGCGCGATCCCCCGCACCCCCAGCGCATCGGGCCGGTTCGGCGTGACCTTGATGTAGATCATCGGATCGTTGAGGCCCGCCCAGTCGATGTAACGCACGCCCAGCGGCGCATCGGCGGGCAGGTCGATGATGCCGTCATGGTCGTCGGACAGCTCCAGTTCCCGCTCGGAGCACAGCATGCCGTTCGACTCGACCCCCCGGATCACGCCGGGCTTCAGGTCCACCCCGGTGCCGGGGATATGCGTGCCCACCGGCGCGAACACCCCCACCAGCCCGGTGCGCGCATTGGGCGCCCCGCAGACCACCTGCACCTCCTCGGACCTCCCCCCAGGGCCGTCGGGAAACACCTCCACCCGACACAGCCGCAGCCGGTCGGCGTCGGGGTGCTGCCGCGCCTCAATCACCCGGGCGATGGTGAACGCCCCCAGCCGCGCGGCGGGGTCGTCCACCTCCTCCACCTCCAGCCCCAGATCGGTGAGCGCGTCGAGGATCTGCGCCAGCGTCGCCTCGGTCTCCAGATGGTCCTTCAGCCAGGAGAGGGTGAATTTCATCGCAAGCCGTCCTCGTGTCCGGGCGCCCGCCCCGGCGCCGCGCGCGGCTTAGCGCACCCCGCCGGGGTTGGAAAGCCGGGACCGGGCGGGCCGGGCCTGGCCATCGCACCCCTGGCCTCCGGGCGCCCTCCCCGCCGCATCGCCTCAATACGCCGCCAGCCGCCGCACCGCCCCGACCTGCGCATCGACCAGCGTCCGGAACGGGCAAGCAGATCGGGCAGGCGCCCCTCCTCCACCACCTGCCCGGCCTCCAGAAAGTAGACCCGGTCGGCGTTCAGGATGGTCGAGAGCCGATGCGCGATCACGATGGTGGTCACGCCCCGGCTGATCCGCTCCAGCGCGTCGCGCACCAGCATCTCGGACTGGCTGTCCAGCGCCGAGGTCGCCTCGTCAAACAGCAGGATGGATCAGCGCCCGCCGCAGCCGGATCGCCGCGCCATCGAACCGCTACGTCTGACGCGCCTCGCTCACGCCTCGACCTCCTCGGGGTTCCCCCGCGCTTGCAGCGCCGCGCCCTCGGGGCGCAAATCCCCTGCCATGCGCAGTCCCCCGTGACCAGCAATCAGACAGGCGCCTCCCGGCGGTGCGGGTCCTTCCAGCGGCGGTGAAACCACAGCCACTGCCCCATGTCTGCCCGCACCATCCGCTCCAGACTGTCATTGAGCGCTTGGGTCATCGCCACCGGGTCGCCATGCGCCAGCGGCGCCTCGGCCACCAGCTCGAAGCTGACCCCGTCGGGCAGGCGCCGACCGTACATCGGCAGGATCAGCGCGTCGTACTTCACCGCCATCTCCGCAGCCGACAGCGCGGTCCAGGCGGTCCGGCCGAAGAATTGCAGCGGCGCGCCATGGGCCATGCGCTGGTCGATCAGCAGCCCCACCACGCCCCCCCCGCGCAGGAACTTCACCATCTCCGCGAGGCCCCGCCGACCCCGGGGAAACACCGGGCCGCTGATCGTCGCGATGGTCTCGGCGTAGATCGCGTTGTAGAAGCGGTTCTTCAGTGGCCGGTAGAGCCCACCCACCGCGATCCCCCGCGCCGCCAGCGCCGCCCGGGGTACGTCGTAATTTCCGAAATGCCCCGACACCAGGATCACCGGCCGCCCGGCGGCATGGGCGGCCTCCACCGCCGCCAGATGCTCGGCGCCGCGCACCCGCGCCGCCGCCGCCACCGCCCGGAACTCCGCGCCCGAATGCAGCTCCAGCAGCGTGCGCACCGCATTCACCGGCACCTCGCGGGTGATCCGCCGCACCTCGACGCGGTCCATCCCGGGACAGACCAGTGCCAGATTGGCCCTAATCCGCGCATGGAACCCGCTCACTGGCCCGATCGCCCGGCCCACCAGCCAGCCCAGCCAGCGCACCCGCACCGGATAGCGCAGCCGCTGCGCCAGCCATAACAACGCCCGGATCGCCTGCGCCACCAGCCAGTCGCGCCTGTCCCGCATGTTCCGCGCCCGGCTCGGCATCACGCTGGCCCCCATCTCGCTGGCCTCCCCCGCGGACCCCGGCCTGCCCGGGCCCACTCCGCCCCGTCGCTTACTTCCCCCCGCCGACAGGGACAACCCGGCCGCCCTCCAGCCATCGCGCTTGCGGCGCCCGCAGCCGGACGCTACGGACGAAAGGGGCGCGCCCAATGGGCGTTGATGATGTGACCGCCCCCCGACGGCATCGATGTGCCAAGGTGGGTCTGCGAGGATCCACAGAGGGAAGCGGTCACATCATCAACGCCGTGCGCACCAGCCATGCAGATTTCGAGTTGCTCATCGTCGATCACGGCTCGCGGGAGCCCGAAACGCAGGCCCATCTCGACGACATCACACGCAGCGACCCCCGCATGCGTGTCCTGCGTGACGACCGGTCGTTCAACTATTCCGCCCTCAACAACACCGCCGTGGCGCAATCCCACGGCGAGTTCGTCGTCCCAATGAACAATCACATCGAGGCGCTCATCGAGGGCTGGCTGGCCGAGATGATCGCGCTGGCCCAGCGTCCGCGCGCAGGCTGTATCGGCGCCAAGCTCTACTCCCCTGATGGCCGGATCCGGCACGCGGGCGTCGTCATCGGAATGACGGGCGTGGCCGGACATGGCCACAAGCTTTTTCCCAAGATCCATGGCGGCTATGCTGGCTGCGTGAGGCTGCGCCAGAACCACAGCGCGCTCACCGGCGCCTGCCTGCTCGTGCGCCGCACGATCTAAGGCGAGGTCGGCGGACTCAACGAGACCGACCTCGCCCTGACCTTCAACGAAATCGACTTCTGCCTCAAGGTGCAGGCTGCGGGCCATGCCACTGCCTGGCCACCCTATGCCGAATTCATCCACCACGACTCCGTCTCGCGCAGGCAGGAGGACAGTCCCGAGAAGCAGGCGCGCTTCGAACGCGAGTGCGCCTGCATGTACGCGACCTGGAACACCCATGCCTTCAACGACCCGGCCTACGACGTCAATCGCAGCCTCGACTCCGACGAC
>SKMM01000252.1 GCA_007121055.1 Paracoccaceae bacterium
ACCTCCTGGCCCCATTTCTGGGACATCGCCTCGCCCACGGTGCGCGCGGCGATGTCGGCGATGCCGCCCGGGGCGTAGGGCACGATGATGGTGACGGTCTGGCTGGGCCAGTCCTGCGCGGCGGCGGATGTGGCCAGCAGGCCGGCGCCGAGCGCGCCGATGACGAGCTTGTTCATGGTATCCTCCCCTGTCCGCGGGCCTTCCGCGCCCGCCTCGATGCCCGGTGTTTACGCACGGGGCGTCATATTGGTTGAACCATTGGGCGGCATTGGTCAAGAGCCTTGCCGTCGGCGGCGATCTGGAGCAACATTGTTGCGGGGTTATCGGATCGGGACCGGATGCCACAGGACCACGCCACCCTCGTGCAGTTGCGGGCCTTTCTCGCCCGCGCGGGCCTCGGGCCCGACGCCCGCCTGCCGCCGGAGCGCGAGCTGGCGGCCAGCATCGGCGTGACCCGGGGCGAGCTGCGCAAGGCGCTCGCCGTGCTGGAGGCCGAGGGGCAGATCTGGCGCCATGTCGGCAAGGGCACCTTCATGGCCGGGCTCGCCATGCCCGAAACGCTGGACCTTGCCGGGCTGGCGCAGCGGTCCAACCCGGCCGAGGTGATGCGCGCCCGCAAGCTTCTGGAACCCGCCATAGCGGCCGAAGCCGCCATCCACGCAAGCCCGCTGGACCTGCAAGCCCTGCGCGACTGCTGCGCCGAGAGCCGCGCGGCGCCCAGCTGGCGGCATTACGAGGTCAGCGACAACCGCTTCCACAAGCTCGTGGCCGAGGCCGCGCACAACGGCGTGGCCGGCGCGCTCTACGACATGCTCGCGGCGATCCGCCGGGTGGTGGTCTGGACCCGGCGGCGCGACGGCGACGGCCGCCCGCCGCCCGACCACCACTCCTTCGCCGAGCACGACGCGATCCTCGCCGCGCTCGCCTGCCGCGACCCCGCCGCGGCCGAGGCCGCCATGCGCCGCCACCTCGCCTCGGTCGAACGCAAGCTCTTCACCGCGGCCACCGAGGTCCCCGCGCCCGGCGCCGAGGACCGGTCCGGCCGCTCGGTGGCTTGACCAATCCTGACCAATCTGGTGAAAAGGTCGCCATCCGGCGGCGCCCGCCGCCTGCGCGACGAGGAGGAGGAGCCGCGATGACCGACCCCGCCACACCGCCCGGACCGCTCTCCCCCGACACCGCCCGCCGGCTCTTGGCGCTGTCGACCTCGACGCTGTCCGACGCGCTCGACCGGCTGGGCCTGCGCGGCGCGGTGGAGGGGCTGGTGCCGATGTCCGCGGGGCAGGGCGGCGGCCGCGGCATCGTCGGGCGCGCCTTCACCGTGGCCTACCTGCCCGCGGGCGCGCAGGGCGGCACGGTGGGCGACTTCATCGACGACCTCGGCCCCGGCGACGTGGTGGTGATCGACAACCGCGGCCGCACCGACTGCACCGTCTGGGGCAACATCATGACCGAAGTGGCCAAGGCCCGCGGCATCGAGGGCACCATCATCGACGGCGTGAACCGCGACCTGCACGAGAGCCGCGAGATCGGCTATGCGATCTGGTCGCGCCGCGGCCACATGCGCACCGGCAAGGACCGGGTGGTGCTGCAGGCCGTGCAGGTCCCCGTCGCGCTGGGCCGGGTCCGAGTCGATCCCGGCGACATCCTGCGCGCCGACGACAACGGCGTGGTCGTCCTGCCCGCCGCCCGCGCCGACGAGATCCTCGCCACCGCCGAGGCCATCGAGGCCCGCGAGGACGAGATCCTCGCCATCGTCCGCGACGGCGTCCCCCTGGGCGAGGCCCGTGCCCGCCACGGTTACCACGCGCTCCAGACCCGCCGCGACTGACGCCGCCCCGAGCCGCCCGAAACCGCACCCCTCCAGACCCCCAACCCGGCCTTGCCGCCACCACCCGACCCGATCCCGGCCGACCCGGGCCCACCGCACCCCAGCCAGACCCCTCTCACCCGGCGCCGCCGCCGCCAACCGGCCCACCCACAGGAGACCGCCATGACCGTCCAGTCCGCCCCCGCGCTGGTGATCGCCCCGCCCCCCGCCGCCACCCTGCCGGTGCGCGGCACCACCGCGCGCTTCCCCGTCCACCGCATCTATTGCGTCGGGCGCAACTACGCCGCCCACGCCGTCGAGATGGGCCACGACCCCGACAAGGAGCCGCCCTTCTTCTTCATGAAGAGCCCCACCAACCTGCTGACCGACGGGGCCGACATGCCCTGGCCGCCGGGGACCGAGGACGTCCACCACGAGGTCGAACTTGTGGTGGCGCTGGGGCAGGGCGGCCGCGACATCCCCGTGGCCGAGGCGCTGGGCCATGTCTGGGGCTATGGCGTGGGCCTCGACATGACCCGGCGCGACCTGCAGGCCGGGCTCAAGAAGGCCGGCCGCCCCTGGGAGGTCGCCAAGGCCTTCGAGGCCTCCGCCCCCTGCGGCGAGATCGTGCCGGCCGCCGAGATCGGCCACCCCGACCGCGGCGCGATCCGGCTCCATGTCGGCGGCGCGCTCCGGCAGGAGGGCGACCTCGATCAGATGATCTGGAAGGTGCCCGAGATCATCTCCTACCTCTCGGCGCTCTTCGTGCTGCAGCCCGGCGACCTGATCATGACCGGCACGCCCTCGGGCGTCGGCGGCGTGAAGCCCGGCGACGTGATGGAGGCCGAGATCGAGGGCATCGGCCGGCTGCGCACCGCCGTGACCGCCTGATGCGCCGCCCGCCCCGCCGCGCCTGCCGCCCCA
>SKMM01000288.1 GCA_007121055.1 Paracoccaceae bacterium
CTGCGGCAGCCTGAGGAAGGCCGCGGGGTCGGCGGTGGCGCGGCGCAGGGCGACCGGGGCCCCCTGCCCCAGGACCTCCGCGGCGAAGCGGACGGCCGTCGCCATGTCGAGCGCGGCGCCGGCGAGGGTGCCGTCGGGGAGTTCTAGGCGGTCGGGGGTGCCCGGGGTGGGGATGCGGCGCACGGGGCGGCCGTTCAGGGTGAAGTCGGCGCCCGGCGCGCCCACCGGGGCCATGGCGTCGGTGACGAGATAGAGGCGGCCGCGGCCGGGCTTGGCGGCCAGCGCAAGCCGCAGGAGCCGGGGGTCGACATGGTGGCCGTCGGCGATGAGGCCCGCCCAGACGTCGGGGCGGGTCAGGGCGGCGGCGGCGAGGCCCGGAGCGCGGTGGTCGAGGCCGGACATGGCATTGAACAGATGCGTGACGCCGGTCGCTCCCGCGTCGAAGGCGGCCTCGGCCTGCGCGGCGGTGCAATCGCTGTGGCCCAGGGCGACGGTGACGCCGGCGGTCACAAGGCGCGCGATGAGGGACGGCGACGCCATCTCGGGCGCGAGCGTGATGAGGAGGCGGGGGAGTTTCTTGCGGGCCTCGGCATAGAGGGCGACGTCGGCCTCGGTAAGCGGGCGCATGAGGGTGGGGTCATGGGCCCCGCGGCGGGCGGGGGCGAGGTGGGGGCCTTCGAGGTGAAGGCCAAGGACGCCCGGAGGGGCGTGGGCGGCGGCGGCGAGGGCTGTGCGGGTGGTCTCGGGGTCGGCGGTGATGAGGGTGGGCAGGATGGCGGTGGTGCCGAAGGCGCGGTGGGCCTCTGCGATGCGGGCCATGGCTGCCGGGGTGGGCGCGTCGTTGAGCATGACGCCGCCGCCGCCGTTGACCTGCAGGTCGAGGAAGCCCGGGGCGAGGATGCCGCCGGGCAGGTGCTCGACGGGGCTGCCTGCGGGGAGGTCGCGCTGGGGGAGGAGGCCGGCGATGCGGCCGTCCTCGATGGCCACGGCCATGCCGGGGCGCAGACGGAGGCCGTCAAAGGGGGTGGCGCCCGTCAGGATGGTCCGGGGCGGGGGGATGCGGGGCAAGGGCGCCTCAGAACGGCACGTCGCCGGCCTCGGCCGCGGGGACGACGAAGCGGGCGACGACGTGCTTCTCGCCGGCCTTGTCGAAGGCGATGGCGAGCTTGTCGCCCTCCACCCCCGTCACCGAGCCGTAGCCGAACTTGGTGTGGAAGACCCGGTCGCCGGGACCGTGGAGGGGCGTGGCGGTGGCGTCGATGACCATGTGTTTGGCCTCGCGCGGCTGGGCCATGGGGCGGCGGGCGGATTGCGCCTGCATCCGCCGCCAGCCCGGCGAGGCGTAGACATTGGCCCGCGCCGCGCGATCCTCCAGCCCGGAGGCGGCCGTGCCCATGGCGCCCATCCCCACCGCGCCGTAGCCGCCGCCATAGAGGCCGGGGGGGGTAAGAACGTCCACATGCGCCTCGGGCAGTTCGTCGATGAAGCGGGACGGCAGTTGCGACTGCCACTGGCCATAGACGCGCCGGTTGGCGGCGAAGGAGATGGTGCAAAGGTCCTCGGCGCGGGTGATGCCGACATAGGCGAGGCGGCGTTCCTCCTCGAGGCCGCGCTTGCCGCTCTCGTCCATGGCGCGCTGGGACGGGAAGAGGCCGTCCTCCCAACCGGGCAGGAACACGGCCGGGAATTCGAGACCCTTGGCGGCGTGCAGGGTCATGATGGAGACCTTTTCCGAGCCCTCCTCCTGCGCGTTGTCCATGATCAGGGCCACATGCTCGAGGAAGCCCTGGAGGTTGTCGAAGCTTTCGAGCGCCTTCACGAGTTCCTTGAGGTTTTCGAGGCGGCCGGGGGCCTCGGGCGTCTTGTCGTTCTGCCACATCTCGACATAGCCGCTCTCCTCCAGGATCTTCTCGGCCAGTTCGATGTGGGACAGGCGGGTGGGGCCCTCGCGCTCGATCAGGTCGTCTTGGGGTGGGCCCTGGTCGAGGGCGAGCCCGTGCCAGCGGCCGATTCCGTCGATCAGACGCTGGAGTTCGCGGGCGCCCTTGCCGGACAGGCCGCCGGCGGCCAGCAGGCGGGCGGCGCCCTGCACGAGGGGGAGGCCGGCCTCGCGGGCGCTGCGCTGGATGGCCTGCCGGGCCTTGTCGCCGAGGCCGCGCTTGGGGGTGTGGACGATGCGCTCGAACGCCAGGTCGTCGGTGGGCGAGACGGCGAGGCGGAAATAGGCCATGGCGTCGCGGATCTCCATCCGCTCGTAGAAGCGCGGGCCGCCGATGACGCGGTAGGGCAGGCCGATGGTGAGGAAGCGGTCCTCGAAGGCGCGCATCTGATGGGAGGCGCGCACCAGGATGGCCATGCCGTCGAGCGAGAGCGGTCGGCCGAGGCGGCCCTGGTGCAGCGCCTCGATCTCCTCGCCGATCCAGCGGGCCTCCTCCTCGCCGTCCCAGTGGCCGATCAGGCGGACCTTGTCGCCGCCCTCGGCCTCGGTCCAGAGGGTTTTCCCGAGGCGGCCTTCGTTGGCGGCGATCAGACCCCCGGCGGCGGCGAGGATGTGGGGGGTGGAGCGGTAGTTCTGCTCCAGCCGGATGATCTGCGCGCCCGGGAAATCCTGTTCGAAGCGCAGGATGTTGCCGACCTCGGCGCCGCGCCAGCCATAGATCGACTGGTCGTCGTCGCCGACGCAGCAGATGTTGCGGTGGGATTGGGCGAGGAGGCGCAGCCAGA